>JAZRAW010000106.1:0-10751 GCA_045634765.1 Alistipes sp. | reverse complement strand
AATTGATGATACCCCATAATGATTGGCCGTTAAAGAGCGGAACGACCTCTCGGGATACTCGTCACACAGCCTCCTTGGGCTACGCGATTAAGCTAATTTACCCTGTAAATTAGGCAGCGAGTGCGTAGTTGTTATTGCCATTTATAGCTTGAGCGTTCAGTTTAACGAGACCCCACACAAGGCTCGACGTGCTTACAATCGAATTCTACCTGCTGTCAAAACCGGTCACCCCCGTTTCTATGAAGCGGTCATCCGCTTCATAGAAACGGAATGATACAACTTCTTTGGGCAGATTCACTATTCGTGGCATCTGTGGCAATGCAAATGCGGTGCAAATGTAATAAAATTTTGTGGAATATAAAAATTATCGCTAAATTTGCGATAGATTAATTATATGTGAAGATGGAGACAAAGAGAGTCATCGAACTTAAAAACGTGTCAATATATCAGGGCGAGGTGTCGCGAAAGGCAAATGCCGAGAATAACCTCGTGTTGTCGAATGTCAACCTCTCGGTGGATGAGGGCGAGTTTGTCTACCTCATTGGCCGTGTCGGTACGGGTAAGAGCACATTGCTTAAGACGCTGTATGCCGAGGTAGATATCGTCGAGGGTGAGGCTACGGTCGTAGGTTTCGACTTGCGTAATATCAAGCGCAGCCTCATACCCATGTTGCGCCGTTCTATGGGTATAGTATTTCAGGACTTCCAGCTACTCACCGACCGCAATGTCTTCCTAAACCTATACGATGTCATGCGTGCTACGGGATGGAAGAGCGAGGAGGATATTCGTCGTCGCATTAGTGAGGTGCTTGAGCTTGTGGGTTTGGAGCATAAGAGCTACAAGATGCCTTTCGAGCTCTCGGGTGGCGAGCAGCAGCGTTTGACCATTGCGCGTGCACTGTTGAATAACCCACGCCTTATCCTTGCTGATGAGCCCACGGGAAACCTCGACCCCAAGACTGCCGAGGGTATTATGGAGATATTTCATAATATCGCTAAGAGTGGCTGTGCTGTGGTTATGTCTACGCACAATATCTCGCTTATCGAGCAGTTCCCCTCGCGCACCATACTCTTTGCAAAGGGACAGATTGCGGAGGTCGATGTAAACACTGTTGTTGGTAACTAACGGTATTTGTAGCTTACAACCCAAATATGGAACTTAAATCTCAAACTATACTTCAAGGCGGAAGGTATGTCATCCATGGCGTTCTTGGTCGTGGAGGTTTTGGTGTGACCTATCTTGCCGAGCAGGTCATGGCAAAGCGTAAGGTGTGCATCAAGGAGTTCTTCCCTAAGGACTACTACACACGCGGTGATGACACGCGTAGTCTTATGCTCGCATCGCAAGGCTTTGCTGCGTCGATGAATAGATATAAGGAGAAGTTCGTTAAGGAGGCGCAGACTATTGCGGCTCTCGACCATAGGAACATCATCCCTATATATGATGTCTTCGAGGAGAACAATACGGCATACTACGTTATGGAGTATATCGACGGTGAGTCGTTGAGTGATGTTATAAAGCGTCGTGGTGCTTTGTCTGAGGGTGATGCTGTTGAGTATATTCGTCAGGCTGCCGAGGCTTTGGGCTATCTGCACGAACGAAGGATTATGCACCTCGATATCAAACCTGGTAACATTATGGTGCGCCGTAAGGACAACCGCGTGGTGCTCATCGATTTTGGTCTCTCGAAACACTATGACGAGCAGAGCGGCGAGGCAACATCTACTACGCCCGTTGGTGTTAGCCATGGTTATGCCCCAATGGAGCAGTATAAGCAGGGTGGCGTCAACACCTTCTCTCCCGAGACCGATATCTACTCTTTGGGTGCTACGCTGTATGCCCTCGTTGTGGGTCATGCTCCCCAGGAGGCCGCTACGCTTATCACTGAGACTCTTGACTTCCCAGGGCATATCTCTTTATCTTTGCGTAGCGCTATCACTGCGGCTATGGCAATTTCTCCTAAGGAGCGTCCCGCTTCGGTGGGGAAGTTCCTTGCAATGCTTAATGGCGTTGGCGCAGAAGGTGATACCATCCCTGAACCTAAACCTACGCCCAACCCTATCCCTAAGCCTAACCCTAAGCCTAACCCCAAGCCTACTCCAAATCCTAAGCCTGTCGCATCTAAACCTAAGAGTCGAAAATGGTGGTTATGGTTGATTGTGCTCTTTGCGTTGGTTGCGATTGTCGGAGGTGTTATTGGGGTCGTTGGAGTTGTTGGAGACAATGATAGTCAACCTGCTGCAGTTGGGACTGTAGTTGAAGAAATTACGGTTGAAGATTTGGTATTTGAAGACGCTAGTCAACTTGCCGCATCTGGGACCGTAGTTGAAGAAATTACGGTTGAAGATTTGGTAGTATTTGAAGACGATAGTCCAATGGCTGTATTTGAAAACGATAGTAAATTTGATGACCCAGCTCCTGCTTCTGATTTGGATGAGTTGAAATTAATGTCAGAGACAAAACTTAATACTTATAAGGTTGGCGACTACTATAATGAGAATGGTAAAGAGGGTGTTGTGTTTGAAGTGTGGGACGGTGGTCAACATGGTAAGATTGTAAGTATGGATGAAACAAGGGCTGCATGGTACAAGCGTGTTGAATGGTCGGAGGATAAAGGATATTATAATGGTACACGTACATATGCTGATAGTGAAAATGATGGAAAGGCGAATACTGATAAGATAATGGCACGTTCAGATAGAGACTATTTCCCTGCTTTCACATGGTGTCGTGCTAAGGGGGATAGTTGGTATTTGCCTGCTATAAGTGAATTAAAGATAATTTATAGAAGCATAGAGACTATAAATGCCACTTTATCTAAACATGGTGTAACCATTGGATGTAATTGGCATTGGTCGTCAACTGAAAGAGATGAGTTTAATGCGTCGAATGTCGGTATGCATAACGGCGGCACCTACAACTTCACAAAGTCCGGCGACTACAGGGTGCGTGCTGTGACCACTTTTTAGGCTTTAGGATGTGGTATTGCTGTAAAATGATTTCTCCTCGCATCGTTTGATGCGGGGAGATTTTTGTTTCTGATAGCGTTGATGGATTGTTTGGGGACCAATGGGACCGAGAGACCGCATATACCAGAGAGAAGGCAGCATCAAAAGTTGAGCGAGACCTCGCTTTAGTCCCATGGTCCAAAAAAAGAGACCGAGAAACCATAGTCGCTTTGGTCTCTCGGTCTTGTTGGTCTCTATGCTTTTTTTATCTCTTTGCTCTTAAGAAACTCCCCGTAACCCCTCTACTCGTTGCAATGGGGGCAGTGGTGGTGCTCGCCGAGGACGGTGTGGGGGATGTTACCGTGGGTGATAATCTGTATGGGGCAGTCGTAGTTGCGCAACTGCTCCTCGGTGATGACATTGGAGTCGTGGCGGTGCACATGGCGGTTGACGCAGACGATGTTGTTCACAACACTCGATATAGTGCCCACGTCGTGCGACACCATCATAATAGCCATATTGTGGCTGAGGTGGTGCAATAGATTATATAGCTCATTCTCGAAGCGGTTATCCACAAAGTTGGTAGGCTCGTCAAGCACCAAGAGCTTAGGCTCGGAGATGATGGCACGACATAGCATAACGCGCTGCAGTTGGCCGCCCGAGAGTTCACCAATGGGGCGTGTGGCGAGGTGGTCGAGGTGTGCCTCGTGGAGCGTAGCCATGGCGCGCTCGCGCTCTGCCTTACCATAGCGGCGTAGCATGCCTCGCTCCGACTGCAGACCCGACATCACAACCTCCAAAACCGAAATAGGGAAGACCTTGTCGAATGAGGAGACTTGGGGCAAGTAGCCGATATGTGGCTTGCCGTGGCGCATGATTGAGGCGTCAAAATCTATAGAGCCGCTATGGGGCACAACACCCATAATAGCCTTAACGAGTGTGCTCTTGCCGCCACCATTAGGACCTATGATGCCGAGAAAGTCATCTGCGTAGATGTCGAGGTCCACGTGCTCGAGGGCGCGTAGACTGTCGTAGGTGACGCTAAGGTCGCGTATGGTGATTATGGGTTGCTTCATCTTTAACGGCATATAATCTCTGTAACACGCTCAATCTCACTAAATATATCCTCCGATAGTGGGTCGGTTGTGATAATCTCCGCACCTACATTGTCGGCTATGGCGCGTGCCTTATCCTCGCTATACTGAGGTTGGCGAAGGATGACCTTTATGCCATCTCGCTTTGCGCTCTCTATGAGTGAGGTGGTTTGGCGCAGTGAGGGCTCTTTGCCGTCATGCTCAATGGCTATCTGCTCGATGCCGTAGTCGCGTGCATAGTAGGTGTAGGCGGGGTGGTATATCATCATAGCCTTAACGCCCGCAGCCTCAATTTGTGCTGCACAGAGTGAGTCGAGGGCATCGATGCGCTCCAAAAGTCGCTCCGTAGCCTCGGTATACTTTACAGAGTCGGGATAGAGGGCAATGATTGCATCGTGGGCATTAGTGACCATCGTGCGCAGTGAGCGTGGTGATGTCCAGATGTGTGGGTCAACGCCATGCTTATGGCTGTGGTTGCCATGAGAGCAGCTGCCAGCGATAAGCTCTATGCCCTCCGAGAGGTTTACAACCTCGGCATTGCCATTGATGCGCTTAACTAAGTTGCGCTCAAAATCTATGAGGCCTGTCGAGAAGATAAACTCCGCATCGCTAAACGATGTCACCTGTTTGGGTGTTGGCTCGAAGGTCTCGGGACTTGCACCCTTGGGTACTATAACCTCGACGTTGAAATCGCCCATTGTAATCTCCTCGATTATAGATTGCATGGGGGTGATTGTTACATATATGGTCTTTTTGTCGCTCTCGTTTTTCGAGCTACATCCCACCATCAATAGTATTGATATTATTAATATCGCTATTTTCCTCATTATAATATAATCTTTTTCAAAAACTCATCGCAAAGGTATAAAAAAGTGTGCAAAAGTTTTGCTTTTGTCGGCAAAAAATAAGATATTTGTGACTCAAATTATAAACTTATGCAAAATGATTAAGAATGTAACCGAAAAAATAGTCTATATCGGCGTGGATGATACAGATATTGATCTGTTCGAAAGCCAGTATATTGTGCCTGATGGCGTGTCGTATAACTCATATCTTATCCTTGACGAAAAGGTGGCAGTGATGGATACTGTAGACCTTCGCAAGGCTGATGAGTGGTTGGAGAATTTGAATACAGCACTTGCTGGTCGTAAGCCCGACTACCTCATCGTTCAGCACCTCGAGCCCGACCATGCTGGTACTATTGCTCGCGTTATGGCTCTCTATCCCGAGATGCAGGTTGTGGCATCGGATAAGGCTGTTAAGATGTTGCCCAACTTCTTCTACGATACCACCTTTGAGGGTCGCACAATCGGCGTAAAGGAGGGCGATACACTCTCGCTCGGTGGTCGCACACTCACCTTCGCTATGGCACCTATGGTGCACTGGCCCGAGGTTATGGTGACCTACGACAGCTCAGAGAAGGTGCTCTTCTCGGCTGATGGCTTCGGTAAGTTTGGCGCGTTGAGCCGTGGTGGCGAGTGGGCATGTGAGGCACGCCGCTACTACTTCAATATTTGCGGTAAGTATGGCGCACCTGTTCAGGCTCTCTTGAAGAAGGCTGCAACACTCGACATCGCTATCATCTGCCCTACACATGGTCCTGTGCTTACGGAGAACCTTGGCTACTACATCGGTCTCTACGACACATGGAGCAAGTATGAGCCCGAGACTGAGGGCGTGCTTGTGGCTTTTGCCTCTATCCATGGCAATACTGCTCAGGTAGCGCGTAAGTTCGCGGAGATTTTGGAGGCTAAGGGCGCAGAGAAGGTTGTTGTTGCAGACCTCTCGCGTTGCGACATGGCTGAGGCTGTGGAGGATGCCTTCCGCTATAGCCGTCTTGTGGTTGCAGCAGCTTCGTACGATGCTGATGTATTCCCTCCAATGCACGACTTCTTGCACCACCTCGCAATCAAGAACTACTCAAAGCGTCGTATCGGCATCATCGAGAATGGCTCATGGACACCCTCGGCAGGTAAGGCGATGCGTAAGATTATCGACACATTCAAGGATGTGACCGTAGCAGATACAATGGTGACTATCATCTCTACATTGAAGCCAACAGATATCCCCGCTTTGGAGCGCTTGGCTGACGAGGTTTTGGCATAAGCCTAACCCCTCAACTATATATGGTAATGGCTGCCTAATCTCTTGGGCAGCCATTATTGTTGTTATGCGCAGGGCTCTGTGCCTACAACTTTAATAGTATGCATATCGCAAGTGCGACGTGGAGTATGAGCAGCGCTGGTACGCCATACTTAAACTTGGCATGTTGCGTCTTGTGGCGAAATACCTGCATGGCAACGAGGGCTCCGAAGCTACCGCCTATTGCAGCCATGGTTAGCAGCACTCGCTCAGAGATACGACTCTTACCCCTCTTTGCTTTGAGTTTGTCGATGCCGTAGGTGATAAACGTAATAAGGTTGATTACCGCAACGGCTATCATTGCACAGTATAGCATAGCTCCTACTTCGTGCCGCTGTAGGTTACGGGGTACTCGCCACACATGAAGTTAAGGGTCATGGTGTCGTCGGTGATGAGACCTGTAAGATTTGTTATTGTGAACTTCTCGAAAGGACCACCCATGGCGTATGGAACGATGTTGTCGCCCGCAAGGACATAGTGACCCGCTGCACCAATGCAGTCAACGCCCTCAACGACCATGTCGAGCTTGATGGGCATGCCGTCAGCAAACTTTACCTTGTACATAACGAAGTTGAGCTTGCCGTCCAAAATCTCGTAGTCCACCTGCACCTCATCCTGGGTATACCACGTGCCGTCGTTCTGGTCTACGGTCATGGTGCCAGTGTAGCACTCTCCCTTCTCGGGCTTTGGGGGTAGGGCGTTGTTGTGACCATTCTCGCATGCCACAAATGCGAGACTCACGAGTGATAGAAGTAAAAATCTAAGTGTTTTCATAATTAAGGGATGTTGTATAAATTAGTAAAAAAAAGTATTTTGTTGTCGGGAGTCTCTATTTCGGTCGCTTTTGGGATTCTTTTGGCATATTTCTAATTTTTATTCTGTTACAATGCACGCATTGCGCCATCATAAGAAATTAGAAATCTCCTCAAAATAATCTCCAAAATCAACTCGACCTAATTTATAGAACCTCCCTTAAAGGGTAATATTAAGTTTTATGCCTCCATGTATGGGTGTGCCCTTCGAGAAGAACTCCTCACCTACGCTCTTAAAGTAGAATACATCGTACTCTGTGTTGGTGAGGTTGCGCCCCCATATTGTTAGCTCAAAGTTATTCATGCGTAGTGTAGCCTGTGCCCCGAACATCGAGTAGAAGGGCTGGTGGCGTGTGTTTGCCTCGTTCCAGTAGATTGAGCCTGTACCTCGCCAGTCGGCAGAGAGCGTGAGGCTCTGCACAACGGGGTGGTTGAACCACCATAAGTATGACGCCATAATGAGTGCCGTATGCTCGGGGGCGTAGGGTAGGCGGTTGCCCGCATAGTCGCCATGTCCGTCGTTGTACTTACGGAAGCGTGCGTTGGTGTAACCATAGTCACCACGAAGTGTGAAGCCCTCGTAGCCATACTCTATGCTTAGCTCTGCTCCGAAGCTGCGTGCGCGAGCAGCGTTTGACATCATGCGACCCGTATTCTTGCCGTGGGGAAGGACCGTAACTTGCTGGTCGAAGCACTCTATCCAAAATAGTGCCGCATCGATGTTTAAACCAGGGGTGGGGCGTAGGTGTGTGCCGAGCTCGAAGTTCCAACTTGTCTCGGGCTTGTAGCGCGTTGCTGAAGCAGAGTCGTATGTCGTGCCGCCAACATCGTCGAGCGCTATGCCTAAGTCGGACATCATATCGTTCATCATCTTGGATTGCAGTATGTCCGAGAATATCTGTGTGTTGAAGCCTCCCGCCTTGTAGCCACGGGTTATTGTGGCGTATGCCGAGCCTCTGTGGAAGCTGTACTCGGCAGCAATCTTGGGTAGTATCTCGAAGAATAGTTGACGCTCCTTGCCCTTGAACTCGCTGTATAGGTTGTGGTAGTCGGTCATCGTCATGTCGAACATGTAGGGGATGGTGGCGTTGGAGTTGTAACGCATGGTGCTATACTCCAAGTCGAAGCGTATGCCCGCGGTGAGCTGCCAGTTGCCTATGCGATATGACGACTGATGATATAAAGCAGCGCCATAGGTGGGGATATTAAAGTCGCTGTTTATAACGAAGTTGTTGCCGCCTATGAGCATGTTGTTATTGGGAAATACCGTGTGTATGCCTTTGTTTATATTGCCGAGGATGAGTTCGTCGATACCATCACGCTTGAACGTCACGGGCGACGACATATCGAGCCACTTGGCAAAGGCAAATGCTCCCGTTAGCCACTGCCAGCGCTGCGTACGGTCGGCATTACGCACCACCACCTCCTCGGTTATGGTGTGCTCGCGCTGCTTCTGCTGCATAGTGAACATCGACTTAGGCGTAAAATCCTGGTCGAGGGTCATGACATCGTTCAAATACTGGTAACTCGTGGCACTCGAAAACAATATCTTCTCTCCCTGATACTTAGCCACCAACCCCTCGGTGATGGCGATGCGCTCATAGCCCGCAGGGTCGTTGTATGCTACATCCTCGGTGGCGTTTGTTGCGGTGTTAAGGTGGTGGTAGGCATATCCACCCTCGTTGGTATATCCCGCCGTGAGTGTGTTGTCAAGACTCCATCCGCGCTTTAAGAGCCACTGCATACGCAAGCGTGCCGAGGCGTTGTTACCACGGTCGCATATCTCGTCGGTGTAGGTGTTACGGAAGTAGCCGCCGTCGTGGCTGAAGTTTGCCGCTACGGAGATGCCGAAGTCGGCGCGGGGGAGTGCGTAGTATGCTGCCGAAGCGCGATACGATGTGATTGGTGAGTACTCGGCCATGGCGCGTAGGCCCTGCCATGATAGGGGCGATAGGGTAGTGATGTTCATCACGCCACCCGAGGTGTTACGACCATAGAGCGTGCCCTGAGGACCGCGCAGAAGCTCCAACTTGCGAATGTCGTAGAAATCGAAGTCGTAGACATTCTTGTTCATTAGCGGTATGTCGTCGATGGTGACGCCTAAGACTGGCTGGTCGATGCGCGAGCCGAAGCCACGCACATATATCGACGAGGTTATGGATGAACCGTAGTCGGGTTGGTAGAAGTTGGGTGCGATGAGCGATACATCTTTGATGGATGATACGCCCATTCGCTCGATGCGACTCATGGTGAGCTGTGTAGTTGCAATTGGCGTGCGTAAGGCATCATCGCTCTTAAGTGATGCCGTTATCTCAATACCCTCAATATGTAGCGTGTCGGTGGGAATGGTGTTATCCTCCACCTCCGCCACGGGGTTGGCAAATGCAAGGGCTAATATTGCAATCAAACTTTTCATGCTGCAAATGTACAACAGTTGCGCCTAATACACAACCCCCATTTATGGGGGTATTGACAATATTCCCATGCCATGTGTGTCATTGCTAATTGATTTATCACACTTATCACACCTTATCACACACTCCCACCCCTTGTGATTTTGTGATAAAGCAACGATAGCGCACACCGCCTCTTGGGCTCGGGTGGAGGAGATGGAGTTCTGTCCATCCATCCATTTTCCCTATGGAATTGGATGGATGGACAACTCTGTTCTCTCTTTTGTTCATTCATTCATTTTCCCTATAAAAATGAATGAATGAACACTCTTCCTCCCTCGGCATATCTCGCTTCCATGAGTTATCAGTGTAGTATATATAATGGATATAATAATATCACTGATATATATATTATTATTTTCTACAATCACATACCGAGTATATACTTTTTTTTGAGACGATAAGGACGATAGAGACAAAAGGGACAATAGCGAAGTCTGTATCAGCGGTTGTCTGCTACCAATGATACTATCAGCAGTCATTGTCCGAGACCTCTCTCTCGTCTCTTGGGTCTCTCGTCTCTTTTGTTTGTCCATCCATCCAATTCCATAGGGAAAATGGATGGATGGACAACTCTTGTTCTCTCTTTTGTTCATTCATTCATTTTCATAGGAAAAATGAATGAATGAACAGTGTCTACTACTTTTTGAGGAGGTTGCATACTGATTGTGGACTTCTATACCCCAATACCTCGGCTATTTGCTGGAGTATTTTTAACTCCTCGCGCATGGCACGCGCAAGTTCCGCACGCTCCTCGGAATGACGCTGTGGGAAAGGGTCCGTGGGTACTCAAAAAGATACCCGCGAGATTGCGTGGTGGCTACTACTTTCGGGGTCTGTGGGTGCTCAAAAAGATACCCGCGAGATTGTGTGGCGGCTACTACTTTCGGGGGTCTATGGGTACTCAAAAAGATACCCGCGAGACTGTATGGTGACAACTACTTTCTGTGTCCGCAGGTACTCAAAAAGATACCCGCGAGATTGTGTGGCGGCTACTACTTTCGTGGGTCTGTGAGTACTCAAAAAGATACCTAAACAGCGTTGCGCGATGTCATGCTGAGCAAAAGCGAAGCATCTCCTCGAAGCCGACCATAGACAACGTTGATAGTGTATTGCCATTGAGGAGATTCTTCACTTCGTTCAGAATGACATTCATAATATCATTACTAATTACTAATTACTCATTACTACTGATGCAATAAATTTTGCACAGTAGTGGTTAATACGTTAAACATAAGCAAGTTACAAGCGTTCTTTGATTTTTTGATTTGAATTTGTTGATTGTATTTTTGTGGGTAAAAC
>JAZRAW010000105.1:0-17635 GCA_045634765.1 Alistipes sp. | reverse complement strand
TAGGATAGATTAAACTTTAGCTGCTCAATTTCTTCAAAGAACTATATTCTATTACTAGAACTTCCGTTTTTTCTTAACCGCTTTTTTAAAGCGGAAAAGCGGTGCAAAGATAAATCATATTTTTGAAATCACCAAATTTTTTGGCGACTTTTTTCAAAAATATTTCTAAGAACCGGTTATCGCTATCCGCCGTTTTTTAAGGGCGAAAGCGGGTGCAAAGATACAGCTTATTTCTTATTATCCAAACTTTTTCGCAAACTTTTTTCATACATTTCAAGGGTGTAAATCGTATATACCTTTATATCAATGCGTTGAGTAGGCATCTTTTTTTTCAGGCGAAGTGTGAGTGCTATTATATATAAACATAGGTATATGATGAATGGGGCAATAAGATATCAAAAAGACCTATGGAGAGGGAGAGAGTAACTTCAGGCGGGCCGAGGATATAATTGGTTCTGGTAGTTTTGGCGGGGATAGCGGGAAGATCGAGAGAGATAAAATAGAATAAAGAGACCAAGCGACAACAGGTCGAGGATGAGAGGCAAGCAAACAACAATGCAACAAACAGACTCATGAATATCAAGTGGCGACAAACTCCATACCTAATAACAACCACGACAGTGAGGCCCAACGTAGATAATTGCGACAATTAGGAGAAATAGATTTTCTCGCGCCACACTAATATTTTGTAATCTTGACGCCAAATAAAGCATAACTACTTATACCATACAATGACCACTTCTCTCTTGTAGAAGATATTATCATAGTAGACCGATGAGGTGTCGGCACTACAATTTTTGTTGGAGAAGAGAATAACTCGCAAAAAGTTCAACAATATATATTCTACGCTTTAGCGACAATGAAAATATTTAACATATCACACTCGCAATATATGATTATTTGGGTCTTTTGAGTGCCGCAAGTTTATTGAACGATTTTCATAGATTACCTATAAATATGCTGCCTCATCTTGTTTTGGAGAAAAATCGCCGATTTTTAATAAAACCATGTGATAAATTTATTTGTAGAAAATAAAGAAGAAATAAATATATTAGACGATTAACCTAATATTTTTATTAGAAAAAGTGGTTTTAGGATAGATATAACGGGATTTTACCAATATATAGGCATAATTATCTAATAAACCACTATAATCATATAAATGAATAGAAACCTCATGGCAAAAGCAATTGTGTCAATAATAGATAAATTACTCAAGAAAAACCACAATGATAATATATTTAAAAAAGAAACATATTACAACAATCTCACTTTTTGCTATTGCATATATTATTTTTTTAGTCTATGTTTGCAGTGGTGAAAGAACAGAAAACTCATACTTTACAATAAAAAACTATCCGAATAATTGGATAAGGTTTTGAACTTTGGTTAAAGAGATGAGAATTGTGTGTGTCCAAAGCAAACCCTCAAATGAGAAAAAAATGGGGTGCTTGGTAATGAGAGAATGAGAATTAAATAATTAAAAACAATATGGTTATGAAACTAAAGTTTTTCATCCCACTGCTGCTTGGCATGCTGCTAAGTTTCAATAGTGCCAAAGCACAGGATGTCGCAATTAAGACAAACCTTCTTTACGACGCAACCGCGACAGTAAACGTAGGCGTAGAGGTCGGTATTGCTCCTAAATGGACGCTCGACATCTCAGGCAACCTCAATGCATGGAACATTGACGAGGATACAAAGTGGCGACACTGGCTCGCACAACCCGAGGCACGCTACTGGTTCTGTGACAAATTCTCACGACACTTCGTTGGCGTACACGCACTTGGAGGTCAGTATAATTTCGGAGGCATCGACAACAACATTAGCTTCTTAGGTACAGACTTCAGCAAGCTCAAGGATAACCGCTATCAGGGTTGGGCAGTAGGTGCTGGTGTTGCATATGGCTACGCCTTTATTTTGGGCAAGCACTGGAACTTGGAGCTTGAAGTTGGCGTTGGATATGCATACCTCGACTACGACATATTCAGCTGTGCGGGATGTGGAAGAAGAATAGGCACAGATACACACCACTACTTTGGCCCTACAAAGGCAGCGGTAAATTTGGTTTATCTATTTTAAGTGAAGACTACAATGAAACGATTAATAGTAATTATGACAGCGCTGTTTGCTGGAGTTACGGCAGCAGAGGCACAGACCGTAAATGGTGTTAATGTTGAGAGCTTCAGCATGGAGCGTGACGGTAGCTTTGTTATTGTTGACATGGATATCGACATCAGCGAGCTTGAGGTGAAGGGTGCCGAGGGCGTAGTGCTTACCCCCCACATCGTACGCGACACCATGTCGGTAGCTTTGAAATCTGTAGGTATCTATGGTCGCAACCGCGACTTCTTCTATCAGCGCAACGATGAGCTTGCACCAACAACAAGCGACGACATAACATACCGCAGTAAGAGAGCGCCAGAGATGGTTAGCTACCATGCTGTAGTACCCTACGAGCAGTGGATGGATGGTTGCCAATTGGTATTCGAGCGCACAGACTGCGGCTGCAACAACTCTGTGGTTGGCACCGAGGGCAATGTCCTTGTCGAGCGCTTCCCCCTTGAGAAGTATATACCATCGTTGATTTATATACGCCCCGAGGCTGAGCGCGAGAAGAGACGCGAACTTAGCGGCACAGCCTACATCGACTTCCCCGTAAGCAAGACAGATATACGTCCTACATATCGCAACAACACAGAGGAGATTGCAAAGATTACAAGCTCTATCGACGTGGTTAAGGCCGATGAGGATGCAACAATCACCGCTATCACCATCAAGGGATACGCCTCACCTGAGAGCTCTTACGCCAACAACACACGCTTGGCACAGGGTCGTACAGAGTCGCTCAAGAGCTACATCGAGACACTATACAGCTTCGAGGCGGGACTTATCTCGACAGAGTATGAGCCTGAGGATTGGGCAGGATTGGAGCGCTATGTAGAGAATTCAAACCTCAAGAATCGCGATAACATCCTTGCTATCATTCGCTCGGATAGTGACCCAGACCACAAAGAGTGGATTATCAAGAGCAGCTACCCCACCGAGTATCGCCTACTGTTGGACAACTGCTACCCCGCACTACGCCACTCGGACTACACAATATCGTATACCATTCGCCACTATAGCGACCCCGCAGAGATTGAGCGCATAATGCTCACAGAGCCACAGAAACTCTCACTCGAGGAGTTTTACATCCTCGCCCAGACATATGAGTCGGGAAGCGCTGAGCTTGATGAGTTGTGGGAGATAGCTGTGAGAATGTACCCCAACGATGAGATTGCCAACTTCAACGCGGCAAACTCAGCGATAGATAAGGGTGACTTTGAGCGCGCTGAGCGTTATCTCGATAAGGCTGGTGATAGACCAGAGGTGAGCTACTCACGCGGCTGCATAGAGATACTCAAGGAGGAGTACGAAGCATCACTACCCCATCTACGCGAGGCAGAGAGCCGTGGCATCGAGGAGGCAACGCCAGTAATCGAGGCGGCAGAGAACCACTGGAAGGTAAGAAGCAACAAAAAATAGACAAAATAATAAATTAACAATCTAAAACTTGAAACTATGAAGATGAAGTATTTTATCTTGGCAATGGCAGCTTTGGTTGGCGTTGCATGCTCTGAGAAGGAGGAGACACCACAGAACACACCCCAGGCAGGTGTAAACGCAGATAAGGGATATATCGCCCTTAACCTCAAATCAGCAGATGACATCACACGCGCCGAGGGTGCAGCATATGAGGATGGCACAGCCGACGAGCAGGCAGTATCAGCAGCTACATTCTACTTCTTCGATGCTGCAGGCAATGCCTTCAACATCAATGCTAATGGCAACTACTACTATGTTGCCGTATCGGACAATGGTGATACAGTAGCCCCCAACATTGAGTCTATGACAGACCCCGTATTGGTTGTGGAGAAGTATAAGGGTCAGTTCCCCGCAAAGGTTGTAGCTGTGGTTAACTACAAGGGTACAGCGAGCCTATCGCTCAACGATTTGAAGAACAACCTCCAGACCGTAGGCCACACCTCTGGCAGCAACTTCGTGATGACTAACTCGGTATATGCTAATGCATCGGGCATGCAGGTTGACGCTACGGAGCTTACTATCGACAACTTCCAGACTACTGCAGAGAAGGCACTCGACAACCCCGTAACCATATATGTTGAGCGCGTGAATGCTAAGCTTAACGTAACAGCTGGTGACGCAGCCTTCGATACAGGCGTTACTCTCAACGACGCTGCGGTATATGCTAAGGTTATGGGCTGGGAGGTTATCGGCAACCAGACAGAATCATACTACATCAAGAGCATCGACCCCACATGGACAGATGCAAACATCGGTTTCGTATGGAACGACGCGCCCTACTTCCGCTCATACTGGGCATCAAAGAGCGTAGCTGCGACTGTTGACAACAACTTCGCATACAACGATCTTACTAACAGCAACGCTTCAGTCGAGTATCTTGGCGAGCAGGTTGGCACACGCGCAACATATGTTGTAGCAGCGCAGTTGCAGGACGCATCGGGTGCAGCATTGGAGATTGCACAGTGGTATGGTACAAGCTACATCGGTGAGGAGGCCCTCTTGGCAGCTGTAGCACCAACACTCAAGAACAAACTTATGCAGTTCAATGGCGTTGACACCTACACATCTATTGACGACACACAGCTCATGTGCGTAGCAGGCATGACTGGCGCTGAGAGCTACGAGGTATCGTTCCAGCTTGCTGAAGGCGTAGACACCGCTAACTGGTACTCATTCGACGGCGCTACATACACTCCAGTTGATGCAAACGCTGTGTTGGCAACAGTTGAGCCTGCAAAGATTTGGAAGGATGGTATGACATACTACTATGCAGACATCAAGCACCTCGGCTCAGCGGGTTCGGTTGGCGAGTACGGCATCATCCGTAACCACAGCTACAAGATTGCTATCAACGGCGTCAAGGGTTGGGGCACTCCCGTCTACGATCCTACAGCTCAGGTAGTTCCTGTTAAGCCTACCGACAAGGAGACATATATCTCTGCTGAGATTAATATTCTCTCATGGCGCGTAGTATCATACGACGTAACACTTGAGTAATCACTAACAAAAAGCAGGAGTCCGCTTGAGCGGATAGGCAAGCGGACTCCTTTTATCAAACAGCATAAGTAACAATTGTAGAGGCTTCTGTGAAGCGCACTTAGACATCGGTGCAAAGAGAGATGTCGCCACGAGAGGCACGATGGCTTCTCAACCAAACGTGATAATAATACCCTCGGCAAACGAGGATTATATATAGGGTCGCAAGACCATGATGCAAGAGAAAAATAAGTAAAACATAAAAAGTATAAAACAATGAAGACCCAAGCTAAATTTGGTAAGTGGGGATTGATGCTGGCCACTTTGGCATTTGCACTATCGACCAGCTCATGCAAAGAAGGTTTCATCTATGAGGGTGAGGGCGACTGCGGCACATACTACAACATCGAGTTCAAGTATGACTACAATATGAAGTGTGCCGATGCCTTCGCAAAGGAGGTAAAATCCGTATCACTCTTTGTGTTCGACAGCAACAACACCCTTGTCGAGAGCATCACCGTAGACGATGCCGAGAAGCTGCAGGCGGATAATTTTTCTATTCCGTTGGAGCTTGAGGCTGGGAAATATGAGCTTGTGGCGTGGGCAGGCCTTATGAACGAAGAGTCGTTCGATCTCTTGGCAGATGTGGAGGTTGGCAAGACCAAGCGTGAGGAGCTTCAGGTGGCACTCAAGTGTACTAACGACAAGCGTGTGGAGGCAGACCTCAAGCCTCTGTACCACGGAGCTATGAGCCTCAACTACACCACAGAGCCAGGCACATACACCGAGACAATGTCGCTAACGAAGGATACCAATGTAGTGCGCATCGTATTACAGCAGATGAGCGACGGCATTGTGGCTGAGAAGTTTAGCTACGAAATCACGGCTGATAACGGTGTGTTGGATTGGGACAATAGCGTCATTGCAAACGGCACTCTCACCTATGCCCCCTGGAGTGTCTCAACAGGTACTGCAGATGTAGCCCCAGACTACGGCACAAACGCTACACGCGCAGACCAAGTATCGGTTGCTGTTGCAGAGTTTACAATCAACCGCATGATTGATGGCAGTAGTCCAATCCTCACCATCTACAACCTGGAGGAGAATGAGCCTGTACTCTCAATCCCTGTAGCAGACTACGCCCTCTTGGTTAAGGGCAACTACAATAGCAGCATGAGCAATCAGGAGTACCTCGACCGTCAGGATGAGTACAACATGACCTTCTTCCTCGATGAGGATGGCGACTGGCTCTCTGCTTCGATTATCGTAAACTCTTGGAGAGTGGTTCTCAATAACGACACGCTCTAAACCTAACGAAGAAAAAGTTATGAGAGAGAGAATTAAATATATAGCCATAGCAATTGCGGGCTTAGCGCTCGTTGCGTGCAACTCCATATACGAGTATGGCGAGTGCCCCTCGTTTGATGAGACACACAACGTGAACTTCGTCCTGCAGATTGACTCACCCACAACAACGCGTGCTACGTGGGGTGATGGCGAGGCTACAGATGAGCTTGGCACAAGCTTCGAGAATAGAATTCTTCCAGAGAGTCTACGCGTTGCGATATATACGGCTGACAATCGCTATATTGGTGATGTGGAGAACCTTCTATATTGGTCTATCAGCGAGGATGATAGCCGCTACCAGTTCCAGGGCACCGTTCCTGTAGCACTTCTCAACGATGCAGCAAACCTCCCAGCAGGCACAGCGCCAGACTACAAATTTATGGTCTATGCCAACTGCGCCGAGGGCGACAACGCTACTATTACCTACACCTATGATGAGCTCGACATGACAACAGGTGCAATCCCAATGTGGGGCGTTAAACAGGCTAACATCAGCGAGTTGCTTAACAATCGAGTGCAGGAGTTGGGCGTGATATCGTTACTTCGCGCGGTTGCTAAGGTAGAGGTTATCATCGATGAGTCTCTCTTGGACTGCACAATCAACAGCGCGAGCATCAACTACCACAACCGACAGGGCTACTCACTCCCCACAGGTTGGGAGAGTGCCGTAAGCACTGAGGCGCTCGACCGCGAGGCTATCTTCCGCGGTTACCGCTCGCTGCACACCCAGCCCCACGCACTAACCTCGGTGGAGGGTGGTCGCAAATTCGTGATATACCTCCCAGAGTATGACAACACGCTCTTTCCCGACTACGAGGCAAAGATTTCGGTCAATGTTAACTATAACTCTGCGGAGTTGGAGTTTCCCGATGCGCTGCAGTTTAGAAGCCATGTGGATGGTCGCCCAACGGGCGCTGCTACAAACATCGTACGCAACACCATCTACCGTTTCCGCATCACTCAGGTTAAGAGTGGCAGTCTTGTTCTAAACTACGAGGTTGCAGATTGGGAGCGTAGCGACAACTGGGAGTGGGTGCAGCACTTCGACTACCCCAACTACCACAACCCCGTGCTCCCCGACACGGCGACACGCGATGGCGACCCATCAAACGACATATACCCCGAGCAGCCCACGATGTACTACACAGCGCCCAACGAGCGCGGCACGATTATAAGTGAGGAGGGTGCATTCTCATGTTGGTTCCAGATGATTAGCCCCATCGGACAGAGTTGGTTGCCAACACTTCGCGAGGCATCGGATCGTTGCGAGATTCGTGTATATAAGGAGGTTGACGCCGTTACACGCCAACTCGTATACACCACCGAGAGTAGCGTTACGGATGCAGCACTCAAGGATGGTTCGCAACTCGTAGCATATAGCGGTTGGTACAACATCTTAGTCATCCCAACGGATGCAGCATATACGGATGTGGCACGCTTTGGCATCACCTACACACAGGATTGGATGGGTGCAGGAGCACGCTACCTCCTCATCAATGGCGAGGCAGACCACATAATTTGGCCCAACAGCGGTTCCGAGCCACGCATCATCAACATCCAGCAGGTTTCAAACTAACAATATAGTCTACGAACTATGAAACGATATACAAAATATATAGTGGCTATGCTTCTCTCCTCGTTCGCTATGGCGTGCCATACCGAGATGATCGAGGAGACCCCCAGCGTGACGACAGAGGCTGCCATCGTACTAAACATAGATGGAGGCACTCTATCGATTGATACTCGCGCCGATGACATGGCTGATAACAGCAGCGAGAGCGCCATCAGCCACCTCGACATCATGATTTTTGAGGATGCGAGCGATGATGCACATAAGAGCCTATTCCATCACCAGCGCACCTCAACATCATCTTCAAATGGCACAGTACGCCTTGGTGTAAACCTTGACGACATTACCATAGGTGCAAAGTATTGGGTATATGTTGTTGCGAACAGCACCCATGAGGCATCTACATATGCCAATATTGGTAACGTGGAGAACCTCTTTGACCTCGAGGAGAGCCTCTACAACTCACACCTCACAGCCTCGGGCTTGCAGAACACACCATCACACTTCTTGATGGATGGCTGTGCATACATGGGCAGTACAGAGCCTACGACAGCGGGGGCGATTGTGATAGCCGAGCAGAAGATTACCGACACCGTGGAGCTCAACGTCAAGCTACGCCGCGCGGCTTCGAAGGTTGTTGTTAAGCTTATCGCAAGCGAGTCTATCGAGTTTTCAAACACCATTGAGGGTGCTACGCCAGGCTACTATGTGCGTAACCTTCCCTACACAACACGCGTAATGGATGATGGCACACTGCGTCAGAGCGAGAGACTTGAGACAACACACGAATCTATGAGCCCATACTACAAATGGGTTACTGACGAGCAGGGTAAGATAACCTCTGTTGAGATTACACTCTACGTCTTGAGCCACACATGGCAGACCAACGACAGCTTTAGCTACGCTACAAACCTCTTGGTAGATATTCCCGCGCTATACAACTCGGAGCAGGATGGTACTCGCGTGAGCAAGCCCCACCCAAACAACTACTATCAGGTGCCCATGAGTCGCAACTTTATGTTCGAGCGTAACAACTACTATGAGGTCACTGCACATGTGCACGCACCTGGCGCAGAGGACTTCTCGGAGCCTGTGGAGATTAACGACCTTAAGTATAGCGTGCGTCCATGGAGCGAGCACACCATCGACATCGGCGGAGAGATAGGCCCAGAGTATCTGAAGGTTAACCTCGACGAACTCAAGATGTATAACACAGATGAGGACTCAACATCGTTGCTATTCTCATCATCTTCACCCGTAACTATCGAGGTTGTAGAGAGCTACTATATCGACAAGTTTGGCATCAAGCAGAACATTAATGCCACAACTTACAACATCTATGGTGGAACCGAGGATGGCTCGATAGCGGGAAACATCACCGTGCATAGCGACCTCCCCACAAACAATACTGTGCGCTACTTTACCCTTATCATCACCAATGAGACAGGGCAGCAGGAGCGAGTGGTTGTGGAGCAGTACCCCTTGGTGTATGTTGTAAACGTGCTTGGCCACTACTCATATCGTGACGACTTCAAGTCGGGTGACAACGCCCCCACTACAATCTACAATCAGGGTTCGGCATACTCGAGCATATCACTCGGCAGCTGGAACAACAACACTAAGCGTTGGTCTTATAACTACAGTGCCAACTCATCGGGTTTCTGGCGTTCGAAGGTTGTGAGCGAGACCTATGCCGAGGATCACAAAACTGCATCGTATCGTGGTCGCTCGGATGTCGACTACTATTACTACGGTAGTACATGGATGGACTCGAGCATTAAATATAGGACATCGGATGCTGAGGACCCCAGCAACGCACGAATGTATCATGTGCGCATCACGGCGACCTCAGGCGAGTATAACCTCGGCGTGCCACGCCAGACAACGAGCGACAATGTAGACTTCGCATATACCGACCCAGGCAATGATAACGAGAACCTCGTGTCGCCATCCTTCATGATTGCCTCACGCCTCGGCTTCGTAAACTCTGGAGGACTCTCTTCGGCAAACACTCAGGAGAAGCGACAGTCTGTATCGCGCGACCACTGTGCATACTATGTCGAGGTGGCGGACAACGGCACTGTTTACGATGACTGGCGTCTGCCTACAGCCTCGGAGCTACGCATCATCATGGAGCTTCAGGGCACATCGTCACAGAGCGCCGACGCTATCGACTACTTGCTCAACGCCGACTACTACTACTCGGCATCGGGCCCAGTGTTCAACCCCAAGAACGATAGCAATGTATCAGAGGGTAGAGCCGATGATGATTCGTGGGCAATACGCTGTATCCGCGATGCTTATTAACCTTAAACATAATCTAATCTGCTGATTACTAAATAGACCACACCTAAATACTATGACGAAACGTTTTTCATATATAACAGCACTCCTCGCAGCGATGTTTAGCATCGCCTGCCACACCGACATGGAGGTTGTTCAACCCACTGCAGATACTACCCCTGAGGGTTGGACAAGGATTGAGTTTAAGGCTAACACGCCCCTAATGACTGAGGTGGCTGTGCGTGGCGTAGATCCCGATGGCATCGATGTGCAGAACCTAACGCTCTTCTGCTTCAACGACTATGGCCTCTACATTGCACATATCGAGGCGGAGCTTTCGCCTGCAATTGAGACGCCATCACTCTCGGGAACATATACCGCTATCATCCCCGAGGATACGCGCATTATCCACTTCGTGGGCAACCAGAACCCCAATCTCTACGATGCAGATATGTTTGTTAATCGCACCGAGGATGAGATTCAGGCAGACATGGTGGGTGCATCGGGCATGATTATCTACTGGAGCCGCTTCATCTTCTCGAACAACGGCAGCCATCAGAATCAACTTGCAAACGCCAATAATGGCGAGGGCATCAAGCTCATACGCAACCAGGCGAAGATATCTATTGAGAACCCCACCTCGAATGGATTTATCGAGGTTACGGGTTGGGCTGCGACAAACATCAATGCCTATGGTACAACTGCGCCATATCACCCCAGCAAGCGTTTCCCTACTGACGGCACAGCCTTCGAGTGGCCAGGTGACGACTTTGTGACGCTCCCCAACAACCGCATGAAGATGTCAAATATCACCGATGTAACATCTAAGCCTGAGGAGTATGTATTCGAGCATGAGAACTCGCTATACGACCCCATCAGCGTGATTATCAAGGGTCGCCCCGCGGGTAGCAACGAGGAGTTGTACTACCGTGTGATGATTATAGATGAGATGGGCGAGCAGCTGATGGTTCGTCGTAACCACCACTACAAACTTAACATCACGGGCCGCCTAACCTATGGCACTAAGACATTTGAGGAGGCTCTTACAGCCCCCGCAACAAATAATATATGGGTTGCAGTAGACGACTGGGTGAACGAGATATCGTTTGATGGCATCACATTGGCGGTTAGCGATACTGAGGTGGTTCTTGACGAGAATCACGCAGGTGGCTCTCTCGAATTGAGTTACACCATAACCAGCAATGCAACACTTACAGGTGCAGATGCTGCGGAGGTGACATGGATGGAGGGTAACACCGTCGCTGCGCACAACATCAACCACTCATTCACCACTTCGGGCAATAGTGGCGAGGGTAAGATTACGCTTCAGCTTCTCGAGATGGGCGACAACGCCATGTTGGAGGGAACGCTCGTAGTTAAGAAGGGACGCCTTCAGCGCGCCATCAAGGTTGTGCTAATCAAGACGCAGGAGTTCACCCCCGTATGGGCTGCAACGCAGATATATGGTGGCGAGATTGGCGAGCTTGCAACATTTAAGTTTACCATCCCCGAGGAGTTCCCATTCTTCCCCTTCAATGTATATGTATCGGTTAACAGCCTCGATGTGCGTACCGAGACTACGGGTCGAGTATTGCCTATCGTGCGCAAAGGCGATGAGGGTTGGTATGGCATGGATAACGACCTTGGATATAAGTATGTGTACACCGTAACGGAGCCTGGCGTACAGCGCCTCTACCTGCACAGCATCCTCACACATGAGGAGGGTGGTAAGGATAAGATTACCATCGAGGCAGAGTTCTTCAAGAGCGTAACCAAGGAGTTCCAGTATGCAACGCACCAGAATGCTATCAATGTCGACAACCTTGAGAGATATAGCATGTCAGACGTAAACGACGAGGTAGTATACTATCGCCTTGTACCCCGCAAGATTAACGCCCCTGTGCGCCTCGATGTCGTACTTGAGGATGTATCACGCGGCGAGAACAATGCCGAGGCTATCAATGCTGCAGCAAACGACGAGTTCTTCATCTACTCGCGCTCACTCGACTCGCTCACAAGCGCTAACGACTTGGCTATGTTCAACCTACCAGCAGGCTGGATGCGCGACTGCCACTACTACGCCGTAGATGACAACTACTGGCAGCAGAGTTCTAATGGTCGTATGATGATGTTTATGCCCGTAAACCCAACGAAGAGTGGGGAGAATACTGGTCACTATACCCTACTGCTCAAGACCAATAAGGCCAAAAGCGACGATATGATACGTATCGCATCAAACCAGCCCGAGAGCTACTCAGCAATCTCTGGTCAGGGTGATGTCAGGTACAACGGTAACACCTACCGCTCGTTTATCTTCGAGCTCGCAGCATATCGCCCCTTCCGCTTTGCGGCACAGGTGGCAATAAATGGAGGCACACCTGTGGGAACATGGAATACCGCAGCAGACAAACTCACAGAGGCAGACCCCGTAGACAACCTTGTGTGGTCATACATACCCAACCAGAGCGTTGATATCAACTTGGACATCACCAGCTTTGTGGGTAGCGACGGCCGCTCAGCAGACCCCTTTGGCACAGCCTTCGAGGTATACATCGATGCACCAATGCTCAAGATTGACGAGAGCCGACTCACACCCGAGATGGCGCAGAAACTTAAGCCCCACGCTACAATCCCTGGTCGCTTTGTCTACACCGTGGATGCCTCACGCGAAGAGGAGCGCAAGGCGGGCAATGGCAAAGAGGTTATGATTAAGGATAATGTAACTGCATCGCAGGCGGGTGAACGCAAGACGCTGCCATTCGTAACTACGGGCATCACAACCACAGGAGAGATTGTTATTAGCTCCGACAACTCGGTTGTTGAGTTCTTCGAGAAGCGCTTTAAGGTGACCAACGCTCTTATTGAGGGCGGCATCAAATATGAGGATGGTGGCCAGGAGCATAATGTGTCACATGGCGAGTTTGTAAGCTTTGCTGTTGAGCGCACAGGCGTCCGCATCGGCTCGATGAACATCACTGCAGATGGTCACTTCACGCTCAACCTCCGCGCCGAGTACTCATTCACATGGGATGATGACTCAGTTATCCTCTCTTACATCAAGGGTGGCGAGGTATATGAGGCTCGATTTGCAAGCCTCAAGGCGCTATACGATAGTGTTGTAACACAAGGCCAAACTATCGTGCTACAAAAATAGAGGAGCACCTCTCAATAACAATATATTGGATGACTAATTCAGCTTTAGTCATCCATATATTTTTTAGGGCTGTATACTACTCGTCATTCCGAGGAGCTTGCAAATACAAATTATATGTTCCGAATAAAAAAGGTTGCCCTGTGAGGACAACCCTGCATATGTTAATATGTGCTGCGAGACATTTACTGTGCAGCTTGCTGTGCCTCGCGTAGTGCGCGCGCCTCCTTGCGAATCTTGAGAGGAGTCTTCTTGAGGTACTTGCGGCAGAAGAGTGCAAAGTGACCATGGTTAGTAAAACTATACATCTTGATGATACTCTTAAGAGGTACGTTTGTCTCGGTAAGGAGTCGCTCAATCTCCACGATGCGCTGTTTCTGCATCCAGCTATATGGGGTGTCGTTGAACTCCTGCTTAAACATATTGTTGAAGTGCTGAATGCTAAAGCCACATATGTCAGCGAGCTCCTCTACGGTCTTTACGCGAGGTGCATTATTGCGCACGAGTGATGCGAACGACTGGTTGCGGTCGAAGAGGTTGTAGAACGTGCGGAGCTGAATCTGTGGAGTGTAGAAGAACTTGAAGATTACGAACATCTCCTGAATCTTTGCGCTCTGTAGGTGGTTGCACTTCATCGCATTTTCGAGATAGAGCTTCACCGACTGCAACAACAGGTTCATTGGCTCGTTCATTGCCACCTGTGTAAATTTGTAGTTTATCTTCTTGATTTTACCTACGATACTATTGAAGGGTATCATGTCGCATGCAGCGCCTGCCGCAATGAAGTGGGCGCGAATAATCTCCACATCGGTAAGTGCTAAGATGTCGTAGTGGTAGGCGCGGAAGCAAAATACGAAGTGACCCTCGCGAACTGTGTAATCGCAACGCTCTTCGGAGTTAATATCGAAATTTCCCTTTGTGAGGAATAGTAGGCAGTTGCTGTCGCCGCGTTCGATGACCATCTTCTCTCCTGCCTTAAGTGTGATTAGGGTGAACCCAGCCTCGGGTTCAAGAGTGTAGGAGTGGCACGTTGCCGGGCAATGATTAGACATATATTTACAGTTTTAGGTTATATTATCTCTTAAAAATCTCTTAATAACACTTACAAAAGTAATTAAAAAAAATTAGAATCCAAGCATTTTAAGAGAAAAATATTAATAAAATGTGCAAATATGTATGTTTTAGGGTCTTTTTAGCAGGTGAAAAGACCCTAAAACAATTGTCATAGAATATTTTATTTTGTGGGTAGGCCTCGGGGAAACGAGCCTCTATGTGGGTTATGGCTCAAAGTTGCAGCGGAGCATAACCTCTGCTGGTTGCTCTGCCTTGATGCGACCAATCATCACATCGAGATAGGTTTGGATGTCATCGCGCAGACGCTTGTAGAGGGGGCACGAGGTGTAGTTCTCGTTGTCGAGCAACACATCGCGTATCGAGCGTAGTGTGTTGGTGTAGTTTTGAAGCTCGTTCTTTAGGGCGATACCCTCCACTTTTGAGTTGTTAATCTTTGCTACGGATAGTTGGCGTAGTTTGTCGCATACGGCGGTGAGGAGTGGCATGATGACGTTATCCATTAGGGTGTGACCATGCATAAAGAGGTAGCAGTTGTCGCGTTCTACGCCGCGTTTTTTCAGCTCTTTGCCAAGTGCTTCCACAGCCTCGCACATCGTGGGGTTGTCGTGTTCGAGGGCCTGCTTTCGGCGTTCTACGTTGCGCTGTAGCCATGCGAGTGTACCCTCGCCATTGTGGCGAATATCTACATAACCCAATCGCACAGAGGCGCGGAACTCGGCGAGTGTGAATACATTCTCGGTAGAGTGCTTTGCCGAGTGTACATACCACAAAAATAGTGGGTATATAATCTCGGAGTATGCTGCCATGAAGCGCACGAAGTCGAAGATGCGAGTATCGTTCTTTGTGGCCTTCACACATACGTTGCGCAGCGAGGGTGCATAGCAAAGATAGTTCTCTGTTGCGTAGGTATAGGTGTGGAACATGTTGTCGGCATTAAGAATCTTTTCCGACTGCTCGGTTTCACCCGTGAAGAGGTAGTCGAAGTCGGAGTCTACGCAGAGCAGTACACGCTCTTTGTCTGCCTTGTTAAGCATTGACATAAGTACCTTTTTACCCTTTGGTAGGTCGTCGCGGTTAGGCACCGAAATCTCAAAGCGCAGATATGGGTTGCGGAAGTGGTCGAATATACCACGCCAGAAGGCAACATCTTCATAGCCCTCGACATATACATTTACAAGATATCTGTCATCCTCGGGTGGCAGTACCTCGGGAAGACGCTGGGGATTGTATGCCGTGAGGTCACGACGGCGATGTCTATTCTTTGGTTTCATAGCGTAAAGTTACAAAATTTTTGTTATCTTTGACACACAAACCTAAATTTATTACTATGGCAAGCGACTGGAAGGATAGGTTGGGCGTAGTTTTTTCTACAAATCCTGACTTTGCATATAACACTGCCGAGGAGGCTGAGACTGAGACTCTCGACCCCGCGGAGCAGAATCTCAAGATATGGCTCGATAGGCTTAAGGGTGGCCGCGTTGCTACCGTTGTGCGCGGTTTTGTAGGTAGCTCGGAGGATCTCGCAGCATTGGGCAAGGAGTTAAAGAAGAGTTGTGGCGTGGGTGGAACGGCTAAGGATGGCGAGATTATCATCCAGGGTGACCATCGCGACCGCGTTGTGGAGTTGCTCACCAAGGCGGGATACAAATGTAAAAAGGCGGGCGGGTAGCGCACTGCTGTGTGAACATAAAAATGTAACATATTATGAACAGAGTAATTATTGTTATGGCACTGTGTCTCAGTTTGGCATCGTGCCAATGGTTGGCAAGTTCTCTTAAGGGTGATAAGGGTGAGGAGCAGGCTGTGCGCAAGTATTCCGATTTTCTGTCGTTGCCTCACGGCATTGATGGTTACTTCGACTTTGATGAGGCTGTAGCGGCGGCTAAGCGCGAGAATAAGCCCATCTTCATTGACGTAACAGGTCACGCAAGCAACAACTGCCGCGAGATGGAGAATTACGTATGGAGCGATCCTAAGGTTAAGAATATGCTTGAGGAGGACTTCATCATCTGTGCTCTCTATGTTGATGATTCAACGAAATTAGATGATGGCAAGCGGCTTGGTACATTAAACAGCAAACTCGCGTTAGAAAAGTGGGGCGTGGAAAGTATACCAGCATATATCATATTGTCGCCTGATGGCAATACTATTCTTAAGGGCCCACGAGGCTATGATAGAGATGTTGATTCATATCTTCGTTTCTTATCGCCATCCATAGAGGTTGGTTTTGATAGTGATAGTCCATATGTTAAGTGGTCTGTATCAGTAAAGAGACAGGGGGGGTGGTATCTACACTATTACCTATGATGCTACTTTCAAAGAGGGCTATTTTGGTTTCCCTATGTCGGATTTTTCTGCCCCATACTTTGATTTTGAAGGTGTTGAGATATTAGGAGACGTGTATGAACCACTCATTCCTACAGATAATGGCGATGATGAGTTAACGGGAGAGACTTCGTATATCTATCCCGATCGAGCTGTATATGTTCAGCGGGTTCGAGCTCGTGCTGGAGATATTGTGAATTGTTATATTATGGCAACTGTCTGCAATGAAGCATACCGGTGCACATCGAACGTTGCAGAGTTTAATCTCATGATGCCGTAATGTGCAGAGCTATATAAATAGGATGAGTCGATAGCTGTCTTCTCTTTACCAAAATATATGTAAAGTGGTAAAATCGTAGAAAGCACGGTCTAAATGGCTGAATTTTAGAGGTGAGGTGTCGATTCAAGCGGTGAAATGGAGTGCTATTATAAAAATTTTGTTGGGAGGCTCTGATAATTTATTTGGAAAAAAGTATTGTTTATTGGATTTTTTTTTCTATATTTGCTAAAGAAATAATTTTCAAACCTTATAAAAACTTTAGAACTATGAAGAAGATTTTGGTAGTTTTGGCAGCATGTGCTGTTATGGTATCTTGCCAGTGGTGGCATGAGACATTCTCTTCACCAGCAGATTGCGCAGTTTGGTATTGCGAGCAGATTGCAGAGGCTGAGAAGGAGGGTGATACTGAGAGAGTAGCTGAGCTTACAGCTGACTTTGAGGAGTATGTAAAGGGTCTTGATGAGGCTGAGGCTACTGAGGCTGGTGCAGCAGCAATGGCTTGGGCTTTGGAGAACGCAGAGTTCTAAAATCTAATCTATCA
>JAZRAW010000104.1:0-10004 GCA_045634765.1 Alistipes sp. | reverse complement strand
ATTTATTGCCATTGCAAACAAACTAATAAAACAAATTTTTGCAATCGTGAATAATAATAGCTTATATCATAAAACTTTTGCTTAATTTATTTGGATTTTAACACAGTTCATGCTGAGCGAAAGCGAAGCATCTCGAGGTTTGCACTACCACCCACCGTTTCAGAGACCTTGAGATTCTTCACTTCGTTCAGAATGACAGTACAGGGGCGTCATTGCGAGGGCTTTAGCCCGTGGCAATCTCCTCGAAGCCGACCAGAGACAGCGTTGATAGCGCATAGTCAGCGAGGAGATTCTTCACTTCGTTCAGAATGACATTCATAATATCATTACTAATTACTAATTCCTCATTACTAATTAGTTAAGGAGATTCCCACGTCGCTTCGCTCCTCGGAATAACGTCGTTATGTGTGTCATTACTAATTATAATAAAAGAGCTGCCCCACCGAGTGGCAGGGCAGCATTTATAGCGTTCGTGCTAAGTGATTAGCGAAGAACAACTGAAGACATGATTGCCTTGTGGTTAAGGTTCAAAGCGTCGATGCTTGTAGCCTGAGCTGCAGCAGTAGACTTTGTCCAAGTCATGTCACCTGTACGGTACAAAGCGGGGAATGACTCAATGAAGAATGAAACATTACCAGCATCGTCAAGACCAAACACCTCAGAGCAGTAGCATACAGTAGGTGCAGGTGTACCATCCTGGTAGTAGAGGTTGAACTCGTTAGTAGAAGTTGCAGAAGTTGCAGTATCGCCATCCAAAGTTACTACATTTGAAGGATATGCATCCATTGAAATCTGTGCCTTGCCACCGTCGATAGAGAACCAAGCCAACCAGTAGAAACCGTATGAGCCATCCTGGCTCATGCCGAGGAAGTCACCGTTCAAGATGTAGA
Organism: Alistipes sp.; assembly: GCA_045634765.1. Classification (GTDB taxonomy): domain Bacteria; phylum Bacteroidota; class Bacteroidia; order Bacteroidales; family Rikenellaceae; genus Alistipes. Next base: position 9,114 of record JAZRAW010000104.1, on the reverse strand, counting down.
GTGTGTCACCCTCAACCTCACCTGTAGCTGCGAAGCCCTCGCCAAGAACGCTCATGCCATCAACAGCAACCTGGTTAGGGTGATTTGCGCTTGGATATATGTTTACAGTGAAAGTATCAGCACCGTCAACTACAGTACCCTCGCCCTTGTCGTTGATAGAGTACTTCTGAGTAGAGTTAACAGTCCAAGTACCTACCCATGCCTGAGCCTCAGCGCTGGGCTCAGCAGTCTCAGTTGTAACCTCCTGCTTAGAGAAGAACTCGATGCCAGCCTCGTTTGTTACGAGAAGGCACATTGTGTAAGTAGTACCACCGTCGACAGGACCGAGAACTGCAGAGAGGCCCTCAGCAGAGTTTACAGCTGCAACTGTGTCAGCGTTAACAGCTGTAAGAGCATCCTTGATAGTCTTATCATCTACACCAAGCAAGTTCTCAGAGGTGTAGAGACCATAAGAGAGTGACGTAACGCCAGTACCCTTCCATGTGAATGCAACAGCGTTGTAAGGACCGTAGCCCTCCTCTGCGTTCTCCTCTGCGGGAGCAACTGTAGACTCGAACCAATTAACTGATGTAGCACCAGTCAATGTTACACTAACTGAACCGAAGTCAGAATCCTTGTAACCCTCACCAGTAGCCTTTACACGCACTGTGTACTCACCAGCGTTCATGTTCTCGAACTTGTAAGATGTCTCAGCAGTAGTGTAGTTCTTACCCTTGCAGTTTACAGTGTAAGAGTCAGCATTTGCAACTGCCTCCCAAGAGATAGTGAACCAAGTGTCACCAGTCTCTGCAACCTCAGGAGCAGGAGTCTCAAGCTTTGTGCCATTACCTGGAGTAGGCTTGTTGACTGGCTCGTCAGGAGTGTCCTCACCACAAGCTGCGAAAGAGATAGCAGCTGCAGCGATCATCATCATTGAAAAAAACTTTTTCATAATTGATTGTTAGTTAATATTAAAAAATAAATTAAAAAGTTGTTTCTTGCTTGCTTGTTATTGTACCCTAACAAACGACACTCGTAGGAGAAATATTATATTTCATCACACAAAAGAGTATCATAATGAGTGTAGACACAATTTCACGATGCGAAGATAGTCAAAAAAAACTATTTCCATACAAAATATATGAAATTTATTGAGGAAAAGAGGAATCGAGTGAAATAGTGTATAAAGTATATGTAGAATTGGTGGGTGTTGTAGGGGCAAGAGATTATAATGAAAGAGGGCGTTCGTATTGAACACCCTCTCATCATCAAAGTAAATTATATCTATTTTACCTGTGTTACTTTACCCTCGGTAATGTTATTTACCTTACCGCTCTTACCGCTCTCGAGGAACTCGACGAAGCCGTCGACATCTCTGTCATAGCCGCGAGGACCTGCGATAACCTCCTCGCCATCAGGTGTGAGCAAGAGGTATGCGGGCTGTGCATTTACCTTCCAACGCTCCTCAGCGAGCTTAGCGTTAGCAGTACCAAGTCGGAAGCCGTTCTCGTTATCTATCTCGCCCTTCTCGTTAACCTTACGCTTGTCGTCAACATAGAGTGCGCAGATGATGAAGTCCTCCTCAAGCATCTTCTTAACCTTAGGATCGCTCCATACGTAATTCTCCATCTCGCGGCAGTTGTTACATGCGTGACCTGTTACGTCAATGAAGATAGGCTTGTTCTTCTCTGTAGCCTCAGCAATAGCCTCGTCGAGGTCGAAGTGACCAGGAAGGTTGTGTGGCAAGTGCAAGAAGTCTGCATACTTACGGCCTGCGTTAACATCCTTTGGTGTACCATCTACCAAGTAGTCCTGAGTTGTCAAAGGAGGAATATAACCTGAGATAGCCTTCAATGGAGCACCCCACATACCAGGAATCATGTATACTACGAATGAGAATACGCCGATAGCGAGTGCGAGACGGAATACTGAAACGTGGTGAGTCTCGTCGTCGTGTGCGAAGCGGAGCTTGCCCAAGAGGTAGAGGCCGAGCAATGAGAATGTCACAATCCAGATAGCAAGGTAAACCTCGCGATCGAGGATACCCCAACCCATAGTCTGGTCAGCAGTCATCAAGAACTTCAAACCAAGAGCCACCTCAATGAAACCGAGGACAACCTTAACAGAGTTCAACCAACCACCGCTCTTTGGCATGTTCTTAAGCAATGCGGGGAACCATGCCAATACTGTAAATGGCAATGCAAAGGCGATAGCAAATGCTGCCATAACGATGATAGGAGCCCAAATGTTACCACCCTGAGTTGATGTGATGATCACAGTACCTACGATAGGACCTGTACATGAGAATGATACAAGTACGAGGGTCAACGCCATGAAGAAGATACCGATCAAACCGCCCTTATCAGCACCCTCGTCGCTCTTGTTAACGAGCTTTGAAGGCATGGTAATGTCGAATGCACCGAAGAATGATGCAGCAAATACCATAAATATTGCGAAGAAGATAAGGTTAGGAATCCAGTGTGTAGAGATGAAGTTGAATGCGTCACCTGCAGCATTTGTGCCGAATGCGTTAGACAAAAGCACGAGCAATGCGATAGGCAATACATAGAGAGCTACAATGAAGAAACCATACATCAAGGCGCGGAAACGACCCTGTGCAGGTGTCTGAGAACCCTTAACGAAGAATGATACGGTCATAGGTACCATAGGGAACACACAAGGAGTTACCAATGCGAGGAAGCCCCATGCGATAGCCTGGCCGATGTACATAAGGAGGTTGCTCCAATCGATAGTATCCTCGGTCTTGTCTGCTTTACCTGCAGAAACGCTCAAGTTGTACTTAGCCTCACCAATGGTTACGCTACCATTAATCTTTGTACCCTCCTTAATCTCGAAAGGCTCTGAAGTAAACTTAATTGAGAGCTCGTCAACTACTGGAGCACCCATTGTAATGAGGTTGTTATACTTGCCGAAATCGAACTTTGCATCGTTGTAGATTGCGGGATCCTCATCACCCAACTCGCGAGAGAGCTGAAGTGTAAAGAGCGTAATATCTACAGTGTCCTTCTTTACTGCGTCGACCTTAGTAGTTCGAGTTCGCTCAGCAACAAAGCGCCAATCCTTCTCAATCTTTTTAGGCAAAGTGAAGCTGAACTCTGCTACGTTGTTTGTACAAGCATTGTCATCAGTACAAATAGTTGCCTGTACATAGCATGCTACTTCTGCACCAGCGTCAGCCTTTACTTTATGAATGTAAACAGCCTTGTTATAATAGCAATAAGATGTGCCGCCAGTACCATCTGGGTGCTCCTCTGCTGTCAATGGCTCAATTACACCTCCTACAGCCTCAGCATTTGTGAACTCAAAATAAGGTGCAGAGAAGTCTGCCATAGCGTAGCCATGATAGCCATCCTTAATAGCACCGTCGAAAGTGATAACATAGATGCCATCACTCTCCTCCTCAGCTGTTACAGTCCACGCAATGTTGGGACTGTCAGCATCGCCACCAACGTTGATGGTGGTCTTTGCAGTCTCCTCCTGTGCCATTGCTGCGAAGGGCAACACGAGCGCAAGAGTGAGCGCAAGAGTCTTAAAAAGTTTTTTCATAAATTAAAAATTGGTTAAAAATTATGTTTGATTGTTTGTATTTGCGTGTTTACTCCTCGTCGTTTGCCTCAGGGCCGTTATACCCTTCGAGCGTCGAGGCGAAGTCTCTATTAGCTATAATCTCCTCGGTGCGACCATCCCAAATCTTGTAGCGTGAGGGTGACACACCAACGCGCTGCTTGAAGTACTTGCCGAAGAAGCTCTGCGATGCGAAGTTGAGCTTCAAGGCTATCTCGCGGATGCTCAAGCCCGAGTACTTCAACAGACGCTTAGCCTCATAGACCACTGCCTCGTCGATAAGCTTCGAGGCGTTGCGGCCGCTCTTCTTCTTAAGAATGAGCGAGAGGTACTTGGGTGTAATGCCCATTTTTGAGGCGTAGAACTCCACGCTGCGCTCCGTTGAGCAGTGCTCGCGAAGCAGTGCGAGGAAGTTGTTAAATAGCTCATCGGTGCGGTTGCTAACGGCGCCGTTGCCTGGTAGGCTATGCTGCTGCAATATGCCCATAACATAGTGGAACATAGCGGCAAAGAGCGAACTGATAATCTTCTCGCGGTTAGCCGTGGGGGCGTAGTCGCAGAGAACCGAGCGCATGAGCTTCGAGATGTCGTGGATATATGCCGCCTCCTCGGGCTCTACCTGCACGCATGGCTCATCCAAGAAGCCGTGGTAGATAGAGATAAGGTCCTGGGTGTCGACATGTATGCTGTTGAGATACTGGCGTGAGTAGGTTATCATATATCCTGATGAGCGGATAGAGGCCTTAACCTGTTCAACAACCGTGTTCTCGTTGAAGATAAATAGAGTGTTTGGGCGTAACTCGTGCATCTTGCCATTAATCTTAATCTTGGCAGTGCCGCTAACTGTAACACCTATCGATACACCCTGAATGAGTGCTGTAATATCGTCGAGTTCACGGAACATAACCAACGGAGTGATAACCATATCCTCCGAGTAGTATGCCGTCTCAAAACGCGATTTGAGCTTGTCTATAGACGCTCGTTTAATGCCATCCTGCTTCATCTATTCTAACCTTTCATTAATACTTTGGCCATAGCGGCTCTAACTCATTCTTTACATCTTAATCTTAAGCGCTCCCTTCTCACAAGTGATGTGGAGTGGGAAGTTGGGGCCTCGCTCACCATCAATATCCGTGATGCGGTGTTGTGATGATGTAACCTCAATCTCCGAGCAACGGAAGTGACGCACAGCATCGGGGTTGCCACCTAAGATGTAGCGCGCAATGTCGCCATAGGAGTATATCTTATGGCGGCTCTCAAGCGCCACAATCTCCATGAGTCCATCATCGGGGCGCGACTGGCGAGTCAACATCATGCGTCCTGCCGTAATGCCATTGAAGGCGAGAAACACCAAGACACTTCCGTTATACTCAACCCCTCTATCAGTCTTAAATTGAATCCTAATGGGGCGCATGGTTCGTATATCATCGATGCCTGGCTTGAGGTATGCCAACTTGCCAAACTGCTTCTTGGCTGCACGTGGCGTACGCTGCGATGCCGAGGTGAAGATGCCGAAACTAAAAATGTTAACAAAGTAGCGATCGTTTACCTTGCAACAATCTATGTTTCGTACGGTACCATCAAGTATCCTCTTTGCCGCTGCAATGGGGCGCATGGGCAAATCAAGCGCATTAGCAAAGTCGTTGGCTGTACCCATGGGGATAATGCCCAACGTGGGGTTGATACCCAGCTCTCGCATGCAGTTGACAACATAGTTGATGCTACCATCACCGCCACACACTATGGCTAACTCCGTGTCAAGGGCATCATCAAAGGGATTGATGCCAAGAGTTAGATGGCGTGTCTCGAGCGTGATGCCATGCTTAGCAAACAGCTCAACAATCCTCTTTGTAAACCTTAGCGACTTACCACTGCCAGCTATAGGATTATGAATCAACAATGCTCTCATCGGGTACACTTAAATGGGTAAATAGGGTTATCTGTATTCGTTGGAACATTCGATAGTGTAACCATCGCCATTGGCGAATATGAAGTAATATTTCCAACCAAACATGCTTTCGCACTGCTTAGCCAACTCCACAGCGCCACCCTCCGAACCAAGTGCCATAAACATTGTTGCAGCAGCATCTGCCTCAGCACAAGTGGGTGCTACAACCGTAGCTGAGAGTAGGGTGCTCGCAACACTGTAGCCAGTGCGGGGGTCTATGGTATGGGTAATCTTCTCTCCGTTGTCGCCGTAGTAGAAGCGGCGATAATTGCCCGAGGTGGCCAATGCGCCATTCTCAACATATATCACCTTCTCTATCGAGTCCATTGACATGTTGCCATCGTATGGAGTCTCAATGCCTATAGACCACAATTTACCTTCGCCATTGCGACCACGACAGCGTATCTCGCCGCCAATGTTGACCATGTAATCCACAATGCCAAGTGACTCGAGTTCCTCGGCAACAACATCAACGGTATAGCCCTTAGCAATAGAGTTCAAGTCTATCTGTGTGCGGTAGTCCTGCTTTACTAAACGGTTGTCTACTATTGCAATGCGGTCGTAACCCACAAATTGGAGTATGGAGTCGATGTTGGGTTGCACAATAGAGGTGCGACCTCCGAATCCCCAAGCGTCGGTGAGGGGCTTAACGGTGATGTCATATGCGCCACCACTCAACGTGTAGAATCGCTCTGCAAGTTCAATGTTATAGACGAGGTGGTGGTCAAGCGAATCGCACTCATTGCGATTTAGACGCGATAGTAGCGAAGTGTCGTTGAATATAGACATCGATGCCTTCATCTCATTGTCAATCTCCAAGATGCGAGACTCTATTTCGGTAGCCGAGTGTGAGGTGTTGCACTTCACCTGCACGAACGTGCCGAGTGTCTCACCCTCAATGGTGATATACTCGTTTGAGGGGGTAGCACATCCCACCATGCCCAATGTGGCAATGACGATTGTTGCGATTAGTAGTCTATGTAGCTTCGAAAGAGTCATCTCAATTATATATATACGACCCGCAAAGATAGTGAAAAAATCCAAAATGGGAATATTTTTACTATTAAAAAATAGGCAGTCGATGAAAAATAGAAAAACGGTGTTAATAAGGGTTTGATGGAATATGGTTATGGTGGTGTAATAAATGGTCTTTCATAAGAATATAAAAACTATGTTATAGAACCTATTTTTATTTTAAGTTGCGCATGGTTTTGTTTATGAAAAATGGTTTTATGTGGGGTGGTTATCCACCTTTGCGTAGATGCTTTAAGCGCTGAAGAGGATAATTTTATCTTTTTCTTTGAAAAAGGTTTTGTAGTTAGTGAAAAATAGCGTATATTTGTCGCACGCTCTGGCAGAATCTAAGGTAAGGATGATCTGTCGTAGAGTGGAACCAGGGGCGTAATCCTCGGGAAATGAGAAGGATGCGCACCATAAAAACTTAAACCATTATGTATTTGACACCTGAGAAAAAGCAGGAGTTGTTTGGCCAGTACGGCAAGTCTACAACCGACACCGGTTCACCCGAGAGCCAGATCGCGTTATTCACTTATCGTATCAACCACCTTACCGAGCACATGAAGAGCAACCGTCACGACTACGGCACACAGCGTTCTTTGTTGCGTCTCGTAGGTAAGCGTCGTAAGTTGCTTATGTACTTGAAGGAGGTTGATATCGAGCGTTACCGCGCGATCCTTAAGACTCTTAACCTCCGTAAGTAGTACGGTTGTGCAGCAAATGAAGGCGATGCTCAAGCATTGCCTTCATTTACACCGAAAATTTAGTATGTTACGACATATATTGACGACAATTTTTTAAGAGGTTTTTTTATTTTTTATGGAAGCTAACAAGTTGTACAATGCTGTACAGAAGACAATCACTTTGGCCGATGGTCGAGAGATTATGATCGAGACCGGCAAGCTCGCTAAGCAGGCTGATGGCTCGGTGGTTGTTCGCATGGGTGACACAATGCTCTTGGGTACTGTTGTTGCCGCTAAGGACGCAAAGGAGGGCACAGACTTCATGCCCTTGCAGGTTGAGTATAAGGAGAAGTACGCGTCATGTGGTCGCTTCCCTGGTGGCTTTATGAAGCGCGAGGGTAAGGCTGGTGACTCGGAGATTTTGGTAGCACGTCTCATTGACCGTGCATTGCGCCCCTTGTTCCCTGCAGATTACCATGCTGAGGTATTCGTTACCGTAAACCTTATCTCAGCAGAGAAAGATATTCAGCCCGATGCCTTGGCAGGTCTTGCTGCTTCGGCTGCTTTGGCTGTTTCAGACATCCCCTTCGGTGGCCCTATCTCTGAGGTGCGCGTAGCTCGCATCGGTGGTGAGTATGTCATCAACCCCGGTTTCGAGGCTATGAAGAACGCAGACCTCGACATCATGGTGGGTGGTACCATTGACAACATCCTCATGGTTGAGGGTGAGATGAACGAGGTATCGGAGGAGGTAATGCTCGGTGCTATCATGTTCGCTCACGAGGAGATTAAGAAGCACTGTGCTGTTCAGATTGAGCTTATGAAGGAGCTTGGCAAGGATGTTAAGCGCGAGTACTGCCACGAGACTAACGACGAGGAGCTCCGCCAGACTATCATCACTGAGCTCTACGACAAGGCATACGCTATCGCTACAAGCGGTACTATGAAGCATGAGCGTGCTGAGGCCTTCGACGCTTTGGAGGCTGAGTTCGCTGCTCGCTATACTGAGGAGGAGCTCGAGGAGAAGGCTCCACTTATCCACAAGTACTTCCACGACGATGTTCAGAAGAAGGCTATGCGTAACATGATTCTCGACGAGGGTAAGCGTCTCGATGGTCGTCGCACTGACGAGATTCGCCCCATCTGGTGCGAGATCGACTACTTGCCTTGCGCACATGGTTCGGCTATCTTCACTCGTGGTGAGACTCAGTCGTTGACAACCGTAACTCTCGGCACTAAGCTCGACGAGAAGCAGAAGGACGAGGTTTTGGTACAGGGCACAGAGCAGTTCGTATTGCACTATAACTTCCCTCCATTCTCAACTGGTGAGGCACGCCCCGCGCGTGGCTTGAGCCGTCGTGAGATTGGTCACGGTCACTTGGCATGGCGCGCATTGAAGCCCATGGTGCCACTTGGCGAGGAGAACCCCTACGCAGTACGTGTAGTATCAGATATCCTCGAGTCTAACGGCTCATCATCTATGGCTACTGTATGTGCAGGTACTTTGGCACTTATGGATGCAGGTGTTAAGTTGCGTAAGCCCGTATCAGGTATCGCAATGGGTCTTATCTCAGACTCTGCAACAGGCCGTTGGGCAGTGTTGTCAGATATCTTGGGCGATGAGGACCACCTCGGCGATATGGACTTCAAGGTGACAGGTACACGCGACGGTATCACCGCTACACAGATGGATATCAAGGTTGACGGCCTCTCATACGAGGTGTTGGCAAAGGCTTTGGAGCAGGCACGTCAGGGTCGTCTCCACATCCTCAATAAGATGGTTGAGACTATCGCTGAGCCTCGTGAGGACTACAAACCATTTGTACCTCGTATCGTGCAGATATCTATTCCACAGGAGTTCATCGGTGCTGTTATCGGCCCTGGTGGCAAGGTTATCCAGGA
>JAZRAW010000103.1:0-21499 GCA_045634765.1 Alistipes sp. | reverse complement strand
TACTACTCTCTGCTATTATCCTCTCATTATCCCCATATATGGTTACCACACGCATATCCTGCTCATAGAAATCGTGGCGCACCCAATCTCCAACCGATAGGTCGCTAATATTTAGTGTTGCCATAGTTACTCATTGTCTTTATTAAATACGTTAAACACTCCCGCCGCAAGGAGCATCATACCCACTCCTGTGGCTAATATCATAACCCATACACACAGAGCTTGTATCACAGGGAATGTGATAAGCGTGTAAGCTCTCCACGCTGCGTAGGCCACGATAGCAAAGATGATGCCTACGACAAAGGGTAACGACTTGTTCATAATGGTTTGCTTATTTATCTCTTAACTCTTTAGCTTTGGCTAAATACCACGCTTCTTTTGCGAGGTCTTGGTCGATAGGGTTGTCTGGCTTGCTTCCGAGGCGCATCCTGTATTTGTATGCAGTCATCTCGCACCATAGTGCCGTTGCCTCTGCACCCCATATCAACTCCATCATATCTATGCACTCCATACTATAGCTGTTGTAGTGCGTAGGGTGGTTAACGTGTTCGTAGTTATTTGTTGACATATCTTCTCTCCATAATTATTGGTCTAACATTTCTCTCGAGCATATCATCGAGGTGGTGGTCTTCGATGCCCAGACCGCTTAATAACTCTGGTATCTTATCCAACTCCTTCGATGGTGGAAAGTGAAAGAACTTATCCTTCTCAAGCAAACGCATCTGCTTGCCCTGTAATCGGCATATCGCCACGATGATGTTGTATGCCCTCTCTGGTGCTTCAAGTGCCACGCACTCGTTGATAGCATCGTAGAGATAGTCCATAGCACCATTGTATGCCTCACATCCATTGAAGTCCTTGTTGTAGATGCGAGTATAGAAGGTGTCGTGAGCGTGCTGGATGATATCTCGGCAACGATTGATGTTATACTTATTTCGTTGCTTGTATTTCCCCGCATCTTCCATCTCGTCAATAAGGTGGTAGATGAAGTAGTGCAGTACCGCAACCAATGTTACCATCATAACCATCTCCTTGACATACTGCTCCTCTATCTCGGTAGGTCTTCTTACTGCCATTGTTCCGACTCTTTTAAGTTAGCCTCCACGACCATCCATTCGATGGTATCTACGTTTCTGCTAAAGTCATTCCTATCCAGCCTCTTGCGAGCTATACGATATCGCCACACCTCATTGTTATCACGATAATTGTAGCGGTAGAGGATGTATTGTAGTATTGGGGCATCTGCTATACTCTCGATGTTCTGCCACTTTGTGGATGGCATAATGTGATGCCATCGCGTATCGTAACACTCCAGAGTGAGGTCGCTGTTGTCGAGGCATAGTTCACCAAATACCTCCGTGCCAATGGTGTAACACTCCGATGAGAAGCGTTCCCAAATTGCTCTCACGATGACCTGCTCACACTCACCAAGCGTTGTTGTGTCATCTATTGTTCGCCACGTGTTGTTGTTGTTCATAGTAGTTTCTGTTGTTGGTTATCCGCTTCTTCCCTCATCACCTTCTCTACACGCTCAATCTCGACATCCACCTGTCGCTCAAGTTCTGTTCGCATAGCCTTGTTGTATACCGAGGGCTTGGTGTCGCAGTCGCGTTGCGCCTTGCGCATACGCACCACGAGGTTGTAGAATTGTCGTGCGTTCATTAGAATAGTGTTGGTTGTGTGAATGTCTGCACCTTGCCGAGGATAAAGTCACAGATGAAGTTACGGGCGTAGTCAGGGTGTATCATCGAGCGTTCCTCCGAGCAAATCCCCGCCTCTTTTCCGCCTCGACTATTCATAATAGTTTTTTTATCCTTATCATTTTGGAGCGACAACCCTTTTGTGGCTTCACAGTTGATATACCAATAAGCTGTAGGTTTTACAAAATAATCTCCTCGCAACATTCGATTATTGTCGACAATAGTAGGGGGCATTATAAAGTTAGCTTTTAGATAGGTCTGCTCACTCCACGGATTTTCAACTATCATCCGAATCCCCTTTATTTTGGCTACGCAGAACATTTTAACGAGCAGTGAGTAGAAGCGAGTTCTGTCTAAATTTCGCTCGAGGATTTTATCCGTTGCTTGCTTCGTACTCAACTTACGATAATTTGTGTAGCCCCAGCTAAATGCCATTTGAGAAGTCGCACAAAAGTAAATACACGGAAAAAAAGCCATTACCAAATCCTCTCCTCGGATGTTGTCGAAGATGGAGGGTTTACCATCGTAAGCTGCCTCAATCTCCCCGAAGAGGTCGATAACGTGGTCTGTCTCCCCGAAGTTATTTTGAATGTCGTAGTCCTCTGCAGGGATGCCCAATTTGATAAACTCGTTCTTGAATGTGCCTGATTGCTCAAAGAAGCAATGCACCTTACCTGTGATTTCCATAACTACTTCCCCGATGACCCATAACCACCTGTACCTCTATCACTCTCGGAAAGCTCCTCTGCCTCCTCGAATACTACCTCTGGGTATGGGAGGATGATGAGCTGTGCGATGCGCTCTCCTACGTGATATCCTCTTGTGCCACCCTTGCGGAACTTCGCCATAACCTCGCCACGATAACCGCTATCTATGACACCTACGGAGTTGCTCAACGTGAGATGTGTGTTGGCGATGCTACTGCGTGGGAATACAAGGCCTACATATCCCTCTGGAATCTCTACGGCTATGCCTGTGCCGTAGATGATGAGACCATTGTCATAGTGACAAGATGTAGCATAGAGGTCGCATCCCGCATCTGTGGCGTGTGCCTTCGTGGGGATTACCGCATCTTTGTGCAGTTTCTTGATTTTGATGTTTAGCTCCATAATATAATTGCTTTATTGGTTATTGGTTTTTATATCGTTTTATTCGTTTTAATGCATTTTAGCCTCGTGATTGATAAAGTTATTGCTTTATGAAAGAAAACGCGGGAAATCGCCTAATTTGTGCGTTTTAGCGCAATCTTCACATCACACCCCATATGCGCCACGAGTAGAGGTATGTACTGCACCAATGTTTCGGCGGAATTACGACTGCTGCAACAAGCTCTCACATATCCTTCTTCTCTGTCAAGCCTATCTATGCCGCGTAACATTTCTAACGATTTGGCGTTGTCAAGCTCCATACACACTTCCTGTAATGCTTCGAGGAACACCTGCGGAAATCGTTGCTTCGCTTCTTTCTGCTTCCACAGGCGAGCTAATGCGAGCCTGTCCTCAATTTCTATGCCACTTGCCCTGCACCAACCACTTGCTTCGTAGTGGTCATAGAAGCGTTGCACCTCTATTTCTGGAGCGATAAAATTCTTAAAGAAGAATATCTCAAATATTTTATCTCTCTCCTCGCATACGCACGCGCTATTATTATTACTATTATTAGAGTTATTATTTAATTGTTTAATTGTTATATTATTAGTTATATTGTGTCCGTTGTTTGTCCGTTGTTCGTCCGTTGCTGGGGTGTTGGTTTGTCCGTTATTTTGTCCGTTGCTCTCCAAATTATCATTTTGGTATATATCATAGTTACAGATAGTTATGATAGTGTACCTGTTCGTTGCTTTGCACGTTATTTCGCCCGTTGATTTTAGACGACTTATGCAAGTTCTTGCCTGTTGCTCCGAAAATCGCAAGGCCTCCATAATCTTCGGCGTGGTGGTTAAAATCTGCCCGCGCTTAACGACCTTACCCTGCCATTTCTTATCGGTATAGTTGGCATTTAGGAGAAGCCATATAAACAGCTGCACCATCTCGGGTTTGTCAAACCACTCCCACGAAAGGAACTTACGGTGTAGTGAAATCCAACCTTCCATAACTACTTATTAAACCATACATTCGTTAATTGTTTTTGTCCAGAATACACCGCCCAGATGCCCGATGCACGTTGCCTCACCTCAAGGTTATCCACACGCCCAAAGCGTTTGTAATTGCCGCAGATATCGACTACCCATCCCACCTTACCTGCGCTTGGTCGTATCGCCCTGCCTACCATCTGGTAGTACAATGCGAGCGACATCGTAGGTCGTGCCAGCACTACCGTGTCAAGCTCGGGGAAGTCAAAGCCTGTGGTCAACACACCAACATTCGTAACAACCTTAATACCTCCACCTTTGAACGCGTGTAGGATGCGCTCTCGCTCGTTTGCTGGGGTGTCGCCTGTGACTACCGCAGCCTTGCCCCCCAAAGCCTTTGCAAGCGCCTCCGCCTCCTCGATGAAGCGCGTGAACACCAATATTGAGCTGCGCTTTGCGACCAACAACCTGTTGACTACGTTTATAAGCTCATCACTAAAGTTCACTTCCTTGTAGTGCTTGCGCACGCTCTTGTCTGTGTAGTCGCTGCCATTGCTATTTACTACGAGCCTCTTGGTGTTGACGATAGGTAGCTGGTAGTAGTTCAATGGCGAGAGGTAGCCTCTATTGAGCAAATCACGCACCTGTACATTGTATACCACATCCGAGAATATACGTGGTCGTGTGCGTGTTATGAAGCGCAACATAGAGCCATAGAAACGGCTGGAGTACAAGCGGTATGGCGTGGCTGTAAGGCCTATTACCTTGCATTGTATCGTGTCGATAAAGTCCTTATACATACCCTCCTCGGCATTTACAAGGTGGCACTCGTCGATGATGGCATAGCGGAAACGGCGGAAGTAGTCCTTGTTGTTCTTCACGCTGCCGATGGTGGCGAACGTAACCTTGCGCACATTCTTGCTATTGAACGATGCTGAGAATATTCCCGCATCCAACACGCCATACGATAGTAGCTTGTGGTAGTTCTGCTCCAATATTTCCTTCGATGGCTGAAATATCAACACTGGAGAGTCGAGCTTATATGCTATCGCAGCAATGACAAGACTCTTGCCCGCGCCTGTGGGGAGTATGACAACACCATTGTTCTTCGTAGGGTGCTGCAGATACTCCACAGCCCTATCTACTGCTTGGCGTTGATAATCTCGTAACTGATACATAGCATTTTCGTAAAAGCCCCAACCCTGCGGTCAGGGCTAATGAATACTAAAAATAAAATAGACTCGTTATTTCTCCGTTGGGCTGCGCACCATCTTCTTCTTGGCGAGCTTACGCACCATCAGCAATGCTCTCCTGCGTTTGTTCTTGGCTATCGTAGAGCCATCACTCGGCTCTGTGGCGTAAGCTCCAAGCAAGGCGATTATCTCACGCCATTGCCTGTTGCTTATCGTGTACATTAGAATGGTAAGTCGTTAGGATTGTTCGGTACATCAAACTCCGAATCGTCTGGAACGGAAGTCGCCATACCCATAGTAGCGCCCTCCTGCGCCTCGCCATCATTGCCATACTTGCTTACCTTAAGGTTGCCGATGTAGTAGTTGACACCCTCCTTGCGCTCGTCTTTCTTAACACTCGCCTTGACAGTATGTGTATGACCATACTGCGATGGTTGGCGCATTAGCTTAACCTCAATATTGAGATACTTCTTGCCATTCTTGGCTGTCGTAATTAGCTCCTTCGGAATATCCGAAAGGCATATTGACCCAAATAGATTTGCCATAGTTGCTATTGTTTGCTTACTGATACAATGTCGTCAATATCCCAATGCTCGTCATAGGCCGCATTGATAGCCTCTTCCTTGCTGTCTGCCTCCACCCAGCAACCACAAAGGTCGCCATCATTGGTGGTGTAACGTATTACATATCGTGCCATAATCGCTATTTGATTAAAAATGTTCTTGAACCTGCTGTCGTCTTGGTGTATTGTGCGTAGATATCGGGATGCTCCTGTGCAAAGCGCTTCTCGTCAAACTTGGTGCGGTCTTTGCCTGCTCGCCACGTGCATAGCACATTATCCGTATCGGGAAGCACCACTGCCTCGGCATCGCCCATCATCATCTTGATGCTTGCCTCAATATCCTTCTTGCGGGCATCGAGTGCTGCAAGCTCCTCGCGCAGCTCCTTAAGCTCGGCAAGCTCGGCGATGATATCTTCATCTGCTGTGAGCATCTTGCCTGCTACGTGGCGTGGATTCTTAAGCACCACATCCGCTACGTTGATAGCCAAAGGCTCTTTGTTGCCGAGGATGTTATCCACCCAGAAACGTGTCACCTCCTCAATTAGCCACGCATAGAAATCGTGGTCGAGGGAAAATTCTCGGTAGCCAAACTCGCGCCCTGCGGTGAGCCACGCAATAGCACCCTGCTCCAATTCTGCGACACCCAACTGATACTGCAACTGACAAAACCAATGCTGGGGTACGCTATCGCCATCCACCTCCATCTGGGTTGTCTTACACTCGACAATACCCTTGTTGTGAGCCTTCTTGGGTAGACCTGGAAGCCAATATGTGCGGTCTGGGGATACACGTAAGAATGGATGCTCGTTGTTTACTATTAGCCAATCTCCTGCCGAGGATTTGATAATCTCATTGCCCGAAGCGTCAGCATAGAAGCGCGACACAGCATCTTCAAGGTAGTGGCCAGCGCGCATCGCGAAGTTCTCCTCTGGTGCAGCGTCAAGACCTTTCTTCTGTCGCCATAGCTGATAGGGTGTCTGCCACTTATTCAAGCCGAGGATTGTGCCTACCTCGCTTGAGCCTATGCCACCCTTGCGAAGCTCCAGCCACGCCTCACGACTCTTTGGCCTATATATCGTTGTACTCATAATCGTTGTTGTTGCGGGGTTAAGGGAGGGTGCTACCCCTCCCGATGTTCACACTACTTGCTAACCTCGATAGACTTGGCGCGATACTCCTTGAGCAACTTGGTAATCTCAAGCGACACCTTTCTTGCACGTGTACCCGCAGTCTTGTTGTTCTGCATAGCCTGCTTGCAAGCATCTGTCTTGAACTGCTCATAAGCCAAATCAATCTTCTCAATCAAATCTTTCATAACGTTTGTAATTTATTAAGTGAATAAAAAGGGTTAAATGTTCATTGTAACCTCGCCTGTTTCAGCATCTACGATAACCTCGGCATCCTCGGCGGTGTCTGCCTTTGCCTGTCGTGCCATAGCCTCCTCGGCACGCTGGCGCATCTGCTCGGCTTTAGCACGTGCCGCCTCTGCCTGTGTACTTGTCGTGTCGAGGGAGATATCCTCCGCCTCCTCCGTCGTTAGCAAGCCCATAGATATCTCGGGGCAATACACGCGCTGCCAAAACGCTGCAGCACGATAGCGGAGCATCTGGTTAGGCATCGTGAGCCACTTGCTGTCCGACTTCTTTGTCCACCCCTCCTTGTTTGCCATATCCATCGTAATCCAGTCGCCGTACAATGGCTCTTTATGGTCTTTGTCGTGAGCCTCATAAGCGTAGCAGCGGCAACCATACTCTGGTGTACCCTCCTCACCTCGAAACTCGTAGCGCAATGTTGTAAAGCGCTTGCTGGCGTTGATACAACCTACGAGATACTTGCTTGACCACGCAGGATTGCCGTGTACGATATACAAGTTCTGCATAACCATCAACGGCGGTGTTCCCATACGCTCGGCCATCTCGATGGCTATGATGCAGTTGCCGATGTTGTTGCGGTAGGTCTCTGGCACGATTGTCGATGCTGCGAGCGCCTTTGCCTTGCGCTGGATAATCTCAAACTGCTTGGCTGTCTGACCTGCTGGAGTGAGGTCGTAACTCTCGACCTGTGGCACAACCTGTGCCGCAGTCGCATTGTTGTCTTTACACATAATGATGCTATTTGAATGTTTTTACTAAATGTGCTAATCCTGCGTTGACATCCGCTTTCTTACCTTTGATGTACAGGAAGTTGTCTGGGTTAGGTTTAAGGGTTGTAGCGTCTATGTCATTAGCGCCCACGGCAGAGATAATAACGGCTCTGCCCTCCATAGCATTTACCCAATCCTCAATGATTGGCAATGCCTTCAATAAGTCTTTCATTGCTGTTCTACTTTAATTGGCTTCTTACAGCTTCCGCCATTGCTTGGGGCGATAGACGGAGCACGATTCCGCAACCTCTTGCTTGGGAAGCAAGCGCTCTACCAATTGAGCTACTATCGCATACCCCGCCACGCCTCACGGTTGAGCGGGTATAGATAATTTAGATAAATGAAGAAACTTGCCCGACTTGGACTATATCGGGCAAGATGAAAAGAACGACACGCAGATGCCCCCTGCGCGATGGGGAATGCAGTATGTAACTGTTTCTGGCACTATTGCCATTGTGGGTGGTGGGCTGTCATACCCAGCCACCCAAACTCACCGAGCTTCACAGCGGAGTGAGGCTTGTCGATTTATAGACACCGACTAACTATTAACCCAAATTAAATGTATGAAAAAACCTAACCCTCTCGGGTTGTGAGCAGGAGAGGTTTCGCTCCTCCTACTGCCGCCTACCGCAGCAGACAAAGGGATTCGGCTATATAAACACGACACAATCGAAACAATCAAATTAAACTTATGCAGCCCTTTGCCTTGCGCTTCCCCGCGCCCCTGCTCCAAATCTATATGTTTAAGAACCTGTTGAGCGTCATACGCGGTCTACTGTCTGCGCCACGCTTGCCGAATTGCTCCTCCCAACCTTGTTGATTGGATATCGAAGGGATGATGTTGTACTCCTCGACAATCTTAATGTGCGCCATCGCCCTCTGTGGCGCTTCCTCTGTCGGTAACTCCGAGTACTCCTCTATCACCAGATAATTGCTGTCCATCGTAGTAAGGTATTCCGTGTTTTTGACTCAATCGCTTAATTTGTGGCAATGGGTTGGGCATCGCTCCTATGTAATCCTCGCCTGTCAAATTGCCCCACCATTCTATCTCTGCTGCCATTATTCGTTGATTAGTCGCTTTGCGATGTCCGACCATCGTCGCCAGAGCATAAATGCCAATAAAAGCATCGGCAAGCCCATAACCTTCATAACAGGCGCGTACTCTACGCCTAACGCCCAGCCGAACATAGCGGCAAGCAAAACGATATTTGATACAATGTTTTTCATAGTTGTTGTGTTGTTGTGTTGTTGTTAGTAAATCAATAACCCTTGTACGCCCAGAAGTTCTGCTCCGTAGGAAACGCGAAGTGATACTCGCGCTTTACGGCGTGGCGCTGCGCTCTCGCCTCTTGCTCCTCGGCACTCTCAATCTGCGATATAAGGTTGTTTATCCAGTCGAGGATGCCCTCTAAAGCCTCCTGCTTGGTATTCGTGCCACAATGAAAGCACGCTGCCTCGTCATCCATCTTCTCGGTATCTTCGAGGTCGGCATACGCCTTGCAAAGCTCTGCATTTAGTTCATTAAGTCTGCCCATTGTCGTAATGTGTTAAGCCTGTGTTCTCCAATATCGTTTGATATCCCTGCCCGAATATCTGCGGTAGCCTGTTCTTCTATTGATGCTATACCTTATCAGCCCCTCATTAGCGTGAGCAGTTAGGGTATTGCGATGAATACCTAATACAGCAGCCGCAGCCGAAGTGCCAAACATATCCGTGTCGTTAATAACTGGAAGTGATGTTGTAAGTGCCATAATCGTTGTTGTTTGTTGTTGTGTTGTTGCCCTGTTACTTGGTAGTGTATAGTCCGTGCTTGATAACGATATCTCGTATATTAGGCACTGTGCGGTTTACCTGCGCCGCAATTGTCGAGAATATGCGGTTTGGCGATGCCTTCGGAAATCGTGCGCTCAACTCCACATACATCTGGCATACCTTGCTGTGAAATGCCTCACGCTCCTTCTCAATTGGTGTTCTCAAGTCTAATCCCATAATGTCAATCGTTGTTGTCTTGTTACAATTAATATTCGCTTCCATAAGTCAGCATATTATCCATTAACCATTCGTAGTCAGCCTCCGTTATGTAGGCTCTAATGTATCTCGGTTTCTCGATGTACCAGTAGCCCTCACCCTTGCTTGCGAGCTTCTGTAATCTATCAAGAAGTTGCTTTATACCATCGTGTGTAAAGCATTCTTTCCAAAATGTTACCTGCATTTTCATAAACTATTCGCTTAACTTTTTTTGTTTTTTCCGTTTTTCTTATTAATTTTGAAACGGCTTTAATAAATAGTGTTCTAATTCTTTTGCAAAGATAGAAATAAAACTAATAAAAAACAAATAAAATTAGAATTATTTTTATCGCAGTAGTATTATTTCTATTTATTAATTTTCTAACACATTGATTTTATGGGCGTTAAAGAAAGACTGCTTGATTTCATTAATTACAAGCAAATTACAAACAAACTATTTGAATTGACTGCTGGGCTGTCTAATGGGTATATCAACAACTTTGATGGCAACTTCCGTACCAAGACATTAGAAAAAGTCCTAACAGCATATCCAGAGTTGAATAGAAATTGGCTTCTATACGGCGAGGGCGAAATGTTGGTTACCGACACCGCGTCACGCATCGTGGAGGCCTCAATCGTCGGCGCTAATGATGAGGTGGAGATAGATATTGACACCTTGATGCGTGAGTGGCACACCTTACCCGAGAACTTCGCCAACATCATCGGCGAGGACATCGACTTCGTGCGCACGTGCAAGGGCAAGCTCCTACCTCGCCATATAATCAAACTACAAAACCACTATGGCGATGCCGTGGTAGACAAATACACGAAGTATGCCAGAACACACGAGGTAGAGGTTATTGAATCATTCCCAGTATTGCCCGAAGCCGTTACAACAAGCCCCAACACCGATATCGTAAAATATGTAGAGGAAAATGGAGCAGAGTTAGAAACAATCAACCCTAACCAAATACTCACCGATGCAAAGGTGGATGTCGTGGAACTTATAAAGCGCACATCAATGCTCCCAACATTCCAGCCAGACGACCGAGTGTTCATCCGTTTTATTAAGGACAAGATGAAGATTGTTGATGGCGAGACCTACTACCTCGACTGCAAAAATAGACCTACAATGATACGCCTTGTAAAGTTCGAGGGATGCGACAAGTTGCGCTTGATTGCTAAAAATCCCCAATACGGCGACATCATCATTGACCGCAGCGATATTATAAATATAGGTGTAGTCGTGGCGTTGTTTAGAATGACATTCGGCGACCAATACTCGGAGATAGAAGCTATACGCCGACATAAAGACGAACAGCTTGAGGAGCGTCACCAACAGATAAATAACTTTATTGACATCCAACGTGAAATGATTGCCGAGATACGCGAAGCTGGCAAGCGCAACGATAAGCTAATTGATAAATTGATAAAGGAATAGTAATATGGAAGAATGGCAAATTGTAATGGTAGGCTTTGTTATCTACCTTGTTGTCGTTTTTGTATATCAAACTTTTATTAAGGATAGTGATAGGACTACGCAACCGCAAAGTAAGATGCGAGTTGATGTACCAAATGTGCCTCCTAATCACATTATGTTATCTTTGGGGGAATTCCACGCCAAATACGGGAAATATCCTCATTGTGTGCCAAAGGATATCAATAAGATGATTAGGAAAGCTGCTTTCAGTGGGGAGCAATATATTGTAGTGAGCAGTTCTGATGTTGAGAGCATAGAGCAGAATATCAAAAATTATAAAGCTGCGGAATATCACTTGTATATATGTTGCGCAAGAAACAATAATGGTATAGCGTGCGAGAAAGGTGGAGATATTGATGGCGCTATTCGTAATTATGAGGAGAATATCGAGGATAATACCACTTCCTTGCACCCTTACGAACGGCTTATGATATTATATCGCAGACGGCAAGATTATGACAACGAACTGCGAGTCATTGACTGTTCAATAGAGCTATTTGAGCAATTAGCAGGATATGACAAGTATATAGAGAAGTGGAAAGCTCGTAGAGAGAAAACACTAAACCTTAAATCTAAATTATCTACTAATAACAAATAACAATGAACACACGCCTCTCACAATTCATCGACTACGCCACAGGTGGCAACAAGGCTGGCTTCGCACGCTCCCTCGGTTGGACGCCGCAATACTTGAGTTGCTTACTCAAAGATTGTCGCATCGGTATGAGTCCCTTGCTTGCCCTTCTCGCTAAATACCCAGAGCTAAACGCTCGCTGGTTGCTGCTTGGCGAGGGCGCTATGCTCACCGCCTGTAGTGATGCTATCAAGGCTCAACTCACGCGTCTGCTAAACATCGAGCAGTACCTCCCTGTGATGACCGCCGAGGAGCAACAAGACATCATCGACGGCAACTACAATTTTGATGCCGACACCATTGCCAAATGGAATGAGCTTTTAATCGAAAAAAAGTCCACGATAGATGGCCGCATCAAGGCGGCAATGGAACGCCAAGAAGCCCGCAAAAAAGAGCTTTAACGTGCAAAATACGTGCAACCATAATTTTCATTTCGCGTATAATGCTAAAAATCAATTAATTACACACGTGCCGTACACGTCTGGGGGGCGTGTGGTCGCAAGTTCGAATCTTGTCATCCCGACAAAGTTATAAGGCGTTGCAAATCAACACATTACCAACGTGCAACGCCTTTATCTACCCCTTAAACACAGCCGTTTCGGCAATAAAAAAAACTCCACAATTGCACTTTTTTGCACTTTTTTTCACCATTGTGCTTAATTACACGTGCAAAATACGTGCAAGTGTTTTGATGACATTCCGATTATGGCTACTATTAATTTTTACCTCGACACACGAGCAAGTGGCTTCAATAAGCCTGCCCCTCTCAAAATTTCTATTCGCTTTCGTGGCAGAACAACACTTATTTCTGCTGGAGTATCCCTATTCCCCGAACAATGGGATAATCTCACACGCAAGGTTGTAGCGCACCCACGAAGAAATATATTGAACAATATTATCGCTCGTCGTATCCTTGATGTGGAGAGCGAGGTATTGCGGCTATCTGAATCGGGGGTGCTGTCAGCAATGCGACCTTCCGAACTACGTACTGCTATTTTGCAGAAGATTGACCCACAACCTTATGTTGATTCTACGAAATTATTTATTAGCCGTTTCCGCCGATTCATCGAGCGCAAGGACAATCCACGTACACGCGAGATTTATAGGGCCACACTATCGCGCATATATGCTTATAATAGCCAATGCGAAAAACTTACCTTCGAAGATATAGACAAAGGTTGGCTCACTGCTTTCGACAAATTTCTTGCGCGCACCTCACCATCGGCTAACGCTCGCTCCATACATTTGCGCAACATTCGTGCGGTGTTCAACGATGCCATCGATGACGAGGTTACTTGTCATTATCCATTTCGCATATACAAGATTAGGCACACGCATACGGCAAAACGCTCGCTATCGGTAGAAGCGTTACGTGAATTGTTTGCTTATCCTGTCGAAGAATACCAGCATAAATACCTCGACATCTTCAAGTTAACATTTATGTTGATAGGCATAAATATTACCGACCTGTGCCACTTGAAACGCATTAGCGGCAACCGCATAGAATACATACGCGCAAAGACACATCGATTCTATTCTATAAGAGTCGAGCCAGAAGCATTGGAGATTATCGAACGCAACAAGGGTAAGGATTGGCTTATCAACCCCCTTGATACATACGACGATTATAAAGCCTATGCTCGGAGGTTAAATGACGCATTGCAAGCTATAGGAGAGGTTGAGATAGGCAAGCAAGGTCGCAAGACTATCAAACCATTACACCCAGAATTGACTACCTATTGGGCGCGCCATACGTGGGCTACGATAGCTGCTTCGCTCGACATTCCAAAGGAAACTATCGCAGCTGCACTCGGCCACGGCGGCAACACTATAACCGACATATATATCGACTTCGACCAGCGCAAGGTAGACGAGGCAAATAGGCGAGTTATTGATTGGGTGTTGTATGGGAAGAAATAAAAATGCCCTGCGCAAATAGCAACGCAGGGCAACAACAACAACGTAGCACAACGACTACGTCAACAACGTCGCAAAGGTAAGACAATATTTTGACATTGCCAAATATCACCTCCATATTTCGCATACCACAGCATCCACCACGTGTGGAGGAGTCTGGTCATCGAGGATGTCGAGAATATCCAATCTGTCGTTCATAGTTGTAAAGATTAAAGGTGGGAGGCGTAGTGCCTCTCACCTTATTTACGTTTACATCTAAAGTATTCCCACACCTTGCTGTTGTCGCCCCAGTCATCATCCATAAACCAGAAGCGTACCGCCATCTCTATGATAGCGTTCTCGGCATCTGCCTCATTTGGGAAATGCTCCTTTGCCCAGCAGATGTAGTCGTGCCACTCGGCATTGAGAGCCACGTAGAAGTCGCAAGGAGTAATCTCTGGCGAGAGCTTCATCTTGTACTTCATCATCACACCTGTAGTCTGCTCCATTGTCCAATGCTCACCTTTGTACACCTTGCCATCGGGAGACTTGTGGTGCATCTGCTCCACCTCCCACTCGGCATACTCCTTATCGAAGTGCTTGCCATACATCATCTCGTGTGTGCGCCTCATCATATCCCAATACTTATCGGGGTGATGTTCCCGCATCTCCTCAAGATGCTTATCCCACATCTCGATGCTTCCCCACATCACGCCCTCGTCATTGCGTAACTTATTGTAGTTAGCTTTGACCATATCGTAGTATCTTCCCATCGTTATTCGTTGAATTTATCCGTTAGAATATCCTTTAAGCCATCGAAAGCGTTAGCACCTACCTGTATGCCGAATAGGTTGATATAGCCTCTCTCGTTGGCTTTTTCACGCATAGCCTCGGCATATTCAAGAGCGGTCTCCTCGACCTCCGCATCGCTCATACCTCCGAGATACTTGGTGAGTGTCGGTTGTATGAATCTACGCATCGTAGGCTTCAATAGGAAGCCCAGCTCATTGTATATGTTATACGAACTGATATCTACACCCAGCATCTGCATAAAGCTACCTATGCCACTCTGTGGTGGTATCTTGACATTTGGCAGTACACTCTTGGCTACGTTCATCCCCCACTCTGTGAGAGCCTCGCTTAACTTATCAATGCTTGCCATATTATCCATTTTTAATAGTTACTAAAAGAGGGAGGGTGTTACCCCTCCCAATGATTACTTGGCGCACTCGCAACACAATGGGTTGTAGGTTGTGAGAACTGATGTAGCAGTTGCATCTGGGGTGAATGCAGCCACCGCCTTTGGGGCAAATGTACCATTCACATACGCTACGATGCGCTGGTCTGCACAACATCTGCGCTCTGCCTCAAGGTTGACCTTGTAGTCAATGTCCTTGCTAACCTCGCGGATAGCATCTGCCACGCCCTGATTACGCACATCCTGCGCTGCAAGGCGGTTGTTGATGGCATTGAGCTGTGCATCGATGTAGCGGTACAACTCCAATGTCTTCTGGTCGTTGTAGGTGTTTGCCTCAAGCAATGCAATGCGTGAGTCCTTCGCTGCGAGCTGCTGCTCCATAGCCAACTCATAGCGGTTTACGCAATGGTCTTCGCTGCAACCGCAGTTGCGACCGCCAAGCAAACCGCCGAGGATGCCACCGCCATTGTTGTTTGCACCCAAGCCGAGGAATGAAGCCAAGCCAAGCGAGCCTGCTACGGTGTTGTAGCTTACCTGTCCCATTGATGGCACTTTAACATCGTAGCCATCAGTAGATTTCACATAATGTCCCATAATTAAAAACCTTTAACATTTCGACCACCATTGGTCTTGATGCAAAGGTCTACAAAAGCGATACGAAAGGCGAGTTACGATTTCCGAGAATACGGAAACGATTTCCGAAAAAACGGAAGTGATTATTTATATAACATTTTTGTTATTTTTTTCTTGCATATATTGCAAATTTGTTATATATTTGCACTGTCTAATTAATAGATGCTTTTTATGAGGTGGAACGAATTCCGAAAATTTGCAGAGTCTAAAGGGTGGAGGTTGTTAAAGCACGGTGCAAACCACGATATTTACACACATCCCGACAAGCCTGATTATCTCATCATTGGCAGACACGGCAAAGAGGAGATTAAGAAAGGCACTTTTAGACAACTAATGAGGGTGGTGGGAAAATAACCACCCCCTCTTTACAAAGCACACAAGACAACTAACTATACTAACAACAATTATGAAACGAATAGCCTACATTGAGAAAGGAAGAGATGGCTCTTATAGTGTCTACTCTACCACAAGCAGTGTGATTATTGGCGAGGGCAACTCCGTTGCCGAGGCAAAGGCTGATTTTGAAAACACACTCAATGAGTTACTAACCACGTGCAGGGAGGAGGGATTGCCAATTCCAGAGGATTTGGTAGATGTCGAGTTTACGTTCAAGTACGACATCGCATCAGTATTTAACTTCTTCGACTTTATTAATGTCACAAAGTTCGCCAAATATGCTGGCGTTAATCCAAGTCTTTTGCGTCAATATAAGACTCAAGGTACTTACATATCCGAGGCTCAAGCAAGCAAGATTGAAAGCGCATTGAAGCGAGTAGGACAAGAATTAACCACCATCTCATTATAGCATCTTTGTTAGACACTTTGCTTTTGGTGGCAGCCTCCCTTCGGGGAGGTTTTTTTATTGCCTACTTTTTAAGTGAGCTTTGAAGTGAACATAAGCAATGTGCAATAAATGCACATTCCAACTCGATTTAAGTGCGATTACCCCCTCAAAATAGGCTACTTTTGGCACTTAAACGAGAAAAAATACCCATTTAGGAAATCAAACCGTTACAATTTGTCACGCTTTGGAGTATATATAAGAATGGGGCTATATCAAATAACCATCAAATAACCATCAAATAAAAAAGCGAGGACTATGCCTCGCTCTTTGCAGTCAAGTTGTCGGTTTTTCCGACATCTTCGTATGGTTGAGAATGTAGGCTATGCTCTTGGTGCAATAGCCTGTCCTCTGGCTTATCAAGCTATAGATATAGCTCTTGCTGATGGCGTAGTATAACTCGCCTAATTGGTTACGCAACTCATCGTGAATAGCGTGTACCTCGTTGTGGTCATTAATAACTCTTATCGACTGATTATCTCTAATTCTATGCTTTGTCATAATGTACTCCCACCTAAAGGTGCAAGCACTTCGTAGCAGAGCCTAATCGTGTCCGTGTGTCGCACTTGCACCTATCTCCGTGGGTGGAGCAATAGGTGGCTCTGCAACGCTCGGGCAATCGCCCCAATAGATAAATACTAAATCCTCCATAGGTGCATTAGTGTCATTCTGCGCTTGCGCATCTGCCGTAGAGACGCACGAAAGTAAAATAACATAGTTAACAATGATTAGAAATTATACCCGAAAGAAACGCCTACGCCCGCATAAGGTTGCCACCCCACAGGTGTGATGCCATAGCCACCCTGTACTCCGAGGCTCACACCCCAGCGTTTGCGCTTTGTTATCGTTTCTGTGGCGTTGATGTACTCTGTACGTGGATATACCTCAATACTCTTGAGATAAGGGCTATAACCGCCAATAATAGCATAATACTCCTCGCTCTTGTATTCGCGCTCCTCGATAGGTATCTCTACCTCGACAATCTCTCTTATCGTGTCACGCACGATGATAGGCACTTCCACACGCTCGGTGCGGACTACAACCTTCTCCACCTCCTGTGGGTAGTACTCCCTAATGGTGTCACGCACAACGATTGTGTCACGCTCCACCTCGGTACGCACAATATCTGTGCGCATAGTGCTTCTCCCGAAGAAGAACGCACCAACAACGCACCCCGCAAAGATGATGAGTGCGAGGATGGCTATGAGTTTATTCGTTGTCATCGCTGCGCCATTGTGCAAAGCGTTTACGGCTCTTGAGGTAGTCGTAGTCATACTGATGCTCATACGCCTCCACCTCGAAGCTGATGCCACGGTAGGCAGTCATAGGAGCATATACCAACCTACACAACCACTCCAAGAAGTAGAGAATGTAGAAGCCTACATACCACAGCTCCTTCATCTGTGCAGTATGTATATTCTCGTGGTTGATAGAGTGAGGAGGCATAGCACATCCCTCACGCACGAAGCATACACCAAATAGGTTGATAGCTCGGAAACCCTTGAATGGTATCCACTTGTTGTAAATCAGTTTCATAGCCTTATACCAAATGATTTCGATAGTCTGTGATAAACATCTTCCACCCTGCCTCGACCTCGCTCATAACAGCAGCCTCGCCATTCTCAACGCGCGACATTGCCGCTACGATAGGTATCATAACATCAGCATTCGTACTTGTGAGGTGCGAGGTAGCCGATACGCCACTCTCCGCGCTCACAGCATCTATATATGCCTGTGTGTGATTCTCCGAAGCTGGGGCATAGCGAGATATCATCCTCTCGATAGTGTCGATGCCATACTTACGTGCATAGGTGTGTAGGACAACGAACATCGCCCTATAGCCATACGCCATACTCTGGAATTGCTTGAACGCAGCATCCTTCGAGGGTTGCACCTCCCCCGAGTAGCGGATGCCGTTCTGCCTGATGTTGCCAGGGTTGTTGTTTCTCAACCCACGTGGCTTACACTTTGCCATAGTCTTGTTGTTTATTCGTGTTTCTTACCCTCTTCGTAAAGCTGCACTATGCGCTTATACGCCTTATCCGCATCCTCACTCGTAGCAGCCTTGATGATATCCGCCACAACCTCTGGAATCTGCGCTGCGTGGCTCTTCTTACGCTGGCCATTCTCTATCACGCTACGCCCCTCGATGATGATTATAGCAAGGGTGCTTACCATCGTCAAAAATGGGAGGTAGTAGAAGCTCAAGAACGCCCCAAGAATGTCGAACATAAGGGCAAATATCAGCACCTGCCAATAGCTCGATATCTTGGTTATCGTGCGCCTAAAGCCGTGAGACATCAATGGCTCTTTCAAGGCTCTTGCCGTAGCCACGCCACTCCAGAAGTCTACAAGCGTGGCACAAACCATAAAGAACCAGCACACCATAGTGATAGACACACGTATGATGACATACTCCCATAGTGCCGAGAAATCGCCGCTCTGGATTAACTCAAACATTGCCTTTGTCCTCTCCTTTCTTTGTCAACGCCTTTATAGCCACCTTGCGGATGATGATGCCCGATGGCACGCAACACGCAATAGCGGTTATAAGGTTAAGCGGGTATGGCAGGTAGTAGGCGCACAAGAACGCCCCTACCAATGCCACTACCGCAGTGATGATTATTACCCACGCAGTCTTACTGCGATACCATTTTACCCACATAGTTACTCAAGTGAATAGAACTGCTCTTTTGTGATGCGAGGGCAGTTTAATACTGGCGTAATTAATCCGCCAAGTCCTGCGTCTAAAACATCTTTAGCTACACCCTCATCTGTAACTTCACCTGTTGGTAGGTAGGTGACCTTAATTGGGAGGTCAAGTATGCCAGATGGTATAGCCAATGCGGTAATTTTCATTACTCCATCATAGCCATTATGCTTCATCATAGTGTAAACATCTGCTACACCTTTATAGGCAAGTTCTTCGCTATTATATTTCGTTTGAGTAAATTTAGTAAGCCCTCCCAAAAACATTAGCACCTCGAAGGGTACATCTATCCCACTCACATCCAAATACTCAATCGAGCCTCCACCCCCCCCCGCAGTTATTCCCTTAATCTCCTCGGCGAAGGTTACGGGAGCAATCAACTCGCTCTTGCCTGTCTTCTCACGGATAGCATCCGCTGTCTCTTTCATTACTTCGTTTAGTGTTGCCATAGGTTATTCGTTGTTAGGTGTTTCGTTCTCTACTTTCTCCTCCTCTACCTCGATGACATCTTCTGTCTCAACATAGGTGTAGGGTGCATCCGCTACATCCACAGCCTCGCTGTACACATTGCCAGTTTCAATCTGCTTGATGTAGTGGTTGGTATCGGAGTAGGTGCGGTATAATACCATACCGTCCTCTCGTATTCTGTAAAATTCTCTTACTATCATATTCGTATGTTTTATGCGTTAAGTGCATCCCACTCACTCTTCTTGATGATTTTCGATGCGTAGGTACTCCAGTTCGTTGCTGCTATCCACTCATCATACAAAGCATCGGGAACGATGATTTTGCAGTCCGATGGAATGCCATTAAATGCGCTTGTCGCTGATAGCGATGGAACAGTGGCTGATGCGCTAAAGTCGTAGAATGGAATACCATAACAACTGTTAAATACGTGGTTACCAATGCTTGTAACGCTCTCGGGGATGACTATCAATACAAGGGAATAACAGTAGCTAAATGCGTAGGCACTAATGCTTGTAACGCTCTCGGGGATGACTACCGATACAAGGGAAGGACAGTTGTTAAATACGTTGCTACCAATGCTTGTAACGCTCTCGGGGATGACTACTGAGGCAAGGGAATAACAGTAGCCAAATACGTGGTTACCAATGCTTGTAACGCTCTCGGGGATGACTATCAATACAAGGGAAGGACAGTAGTTAAATGCGTAGGTACTAATGCTTGTAACACCCTCGGGGATGACTACTGAGGCGAGGGAACAACAGTAGCCAAATGCGTAGGCACTAATGCTTGTAACACCCTCGCCAATCTCCACGCGCTGTAGCATATTGCAATATACCTTTCCAAGATTGTCCGTGCTACCCATCACGCAATAATTTGTATTACTCCCTCCTAACCCAAGAGTGCACCCCTCTGCAACTGATAGAGTAATGCAATACTCGCCAATGCTTGCATACTTGTGTGTGGTATTCTTGCCACCTGTACCCGACAATGTCTCGATAGCACTACCATCGCCCCAGTCAATAGCAACGCCATTTGCTACAGTCTGCGAGAAGCGTAGAGGCACATCCATTCTACCCTCGGCAGCAATGCGGATATACAATCGCGTCTTGCCGTCATCGGTAATATAGGTTGCACCAATATTAATCTTGCCATACTTGGCTACATACTCTTGCGCTTTAGCAAGGTCGTAGTTCCATCCTTGACACACAAGCCTCTCACGCTCGGGGAGTGCTGGGTGTTCGGCAAGGGTTGCGAAAGCATCAGCAGAGTACGAGCGAAGCACAGTGCCATCGTAGTCGTAGTAGGTGACATCGTTTACCGCTTTTGAAGTATCTCCCCCACTCGGAGGCGTAGGTGTACCTCCACCTTTCTTGATGATGACATTCCCATCAAGGGTAGTCATATTTAATGTTGTTGTGTTCATTATTCTAATGTGTAAAATTGTTCCTTTGTGATGCGGGGAAGGTCAGGGATTCCATACATTTGCAATACCTCACTAACTTTCAAAAAGTCCGTTTCTCCTACTCGCACCAACATATTTGGGTCGTATGCTATTGCAATCGGTATAAGCGATTGCACACCAAACATATATGGAGGCATTATCGCCATACTGCCATTAAATTCGACTTTTCCAAAAAGTGCAACCAGCATTAATAATGGTGTCACTACCTCTCCTGTAAAATCTTCACCTTCCCAACCTTCTGGTCTTGTCAGTTCGATATATTCGTAGGTATTCTCTCCACCATCAGTACCCCCCCCCAACTTGCAGATTATCAATGCGTTGCGCAAAGTCCTGTGGGTTAATCTTCTCGCTTGAGCCTTCCTTCGCTTTAATAGCCTCTGCGACTCCCTCGCACAAGGCACTTACTGTTGGATACTTCATACGCTATACTGGAGTGTTCAAAACGTTAGTAATATCTACCACATCACCCTCGCTGCTTACCACAGCATAAGGTGCTTCCTT
>JAZRAW010000102.1:0-7194 GCA_045634765.1 Alistipes sp. | reverse complement strand
ACGCAATGACCAAACGATTGCTAATATGGTCATAGTGTTGTTGCATCAGCAAGATAGGCTTTTGTGTAATTTTATTGAGTCGGAGGGGCGGCGTTTTACCTCTGAGGGTGGCTTTCGTGAAAAACTTACAAGGCTGCGTCTTAATGCACGAAGGTAGGTTGCTGTCCAGTACCCCCCCCCACATTTCTTCCCAATAATTTGCATATTATCTTCTTTTTGCTTAATTTCGCTTGATAACCATTTTTTGATTTAGCAAACAATTAAAACTATAATACAATGAAACTTACTAAACTTTTGATGGGTGCTGTGCTTGCAATTGCAGCGATGGCATTCGTGGCTTGTGAGCCCGACAAACCTGAACCTCAAGAAACTCCAAAGGAGTATGCCCTTGAGATTACCTCAGAGGCAACAATGGAGTTCCCCGCCCAGGGTGGCGAGGGCGTTATCGAGTGGGCGCTCAACGAGGTGACACGTACTTCGCTCGTACCAGAGGCTTTGCCTACATTCTACACTGAGGCAGAGTGGATTACGCTCGATGCCGATAACTTGGGCGCTTTCGCTGTTGCAGCCAACAAGGGAGAGGCACGCGAGGCAGTTATCAATATCGAGTATAAGGAGCAGAAGTTCGCTGTAACCATCAAGCAGGCTGCAACTACTCCTGCGCCAGTAGAGGCTGTAGAGCTTGCAGTGGCGGCTCGTATTCCCAGCGAGGAGCTCGGCTTGGAGAACAATGTCTTCGTTCTTGCGTTTGCTGACGATGCAGAGAGCCTCGAGCTCGGCGTCGTACTCGTAGGCGAGGAGGGTACAGAGGTGCTCGCAGCTGGTACATACAATGTGGACAATGAGGGCTTGGTAGCTGACGATTGCGCTCTTCAGGTTTACACTGAGGAGGGCCTTGAGGAGTATTTCTTCGAGAGCGGCGAGGTAGTTGTTGCTGTTGATGGCGAGAACTACGACTTTGACATCACTCTTGCTACTACTGAGGGCGAGGAGTTGCGTTATGCCTATAGCGGCGTAGTTTTGGACATGGTTCCCGAGACCAAGCCCGCAGAGCCCGTAGCATTCACCCCTGTAAGCGTGAAGGCGGAGTACTCTATGATTGGTAACTTCTTCCTACAGCTCTATATCGACGATACGCGCTACCACGAGCTTGATATGTACGACGAGATTCAGCCAAACGACGACCTTCTATCGGCAGGTACATACACTTATGCTGCGGAGACTATCAGCACATGGTCTACATTCAGCACTGGCAACGACCAGACTTGCCCATTAGTAGATGCAGAGATAACGCTTACACACAACGAGGACAACACCACAACCATCACTGGCTATATCAAGTCGGAGGAGGGCGACTACATCACTATCGACTGGACAGGCGCGGTAGATGGCTTCGTATACGAAAAGGAGACAGGTAAGACATTCACCGTTGAGGCGCTCTCGGCAAAGGTGGAGTACGACAAAGAGGGTCAGAAGGATATCCTCTTTATGGTTGATGAGTTCTCGGGCCACAAGTTCAGCTTCAAGAGTGCAGAGCTTATCCCTGGCAAACCCCTTGCTGATGGCGAATACTCATCTGAGACCGCTACAATCGACATCGCATACTGCGTGCATGGCTATGGCGACGTATATGGCGACATGACAAGCGCAAAGGCAACCGTTGTAAACGACCTCGAGGCGGGTACTACATCATTCGACGTGGAGTGGGTCTACGAGGGTAACACCTATCAGCTCTCATGGAGTGGCACTGTGGTGGGCATCAACTACGCTGACGATGTCGTTGCCGAGCCTCTCGACTTCGCTCCAGTCTATGTCGAGATGGTGAAGGTGACTAATAGCGATAGATACTTCTACTTCTACGATAGATATGAGAATGAGTTGGTGTTGAACTACTACAATGGCAAGATTATCTTGCCTTACATCAACTATGAGGGTGTCAAGATTGACATCGACACCAACGACTTCACATTCGAGTACTCGGACAATGGTCTCGGTAAAGAGGATGGTCTCTACACCTACAATGTTCGTCTCGTGACATTAGATGGACGCCTTATTGAGTTCAAAGGCAATATTTTAACATATTACAGCAACAACTAATAATATAGATATTTACCATGAGAATTTTCAACTATTTTAAGCAGTTTGTAGCCCTTGCTGTAGTGGCAATGGCATTCGTGGCTTGTGAGCCCGACAAACCTGAACCTCAAGAAACTCCAAAGGAGTATGCCCTTGAGATTACATCAGAGGCAACAATGGAGTTCCCCGCAGAGGGTGGCGAGGGTCTTATTGAGTGGGCACTAAACGAGGTGACACGTACTTCGCTCGTACCAGAGGCTTTACCTACATTCTCAACAGAGGCAGAGTGGATTGCGCTTGATGCAGAGAACTTGGGCGCTTTCGCTGTTGCAGCCAACGAGGGCGAGGCACGCGAGGCCGTTATCAATATCGAGTATAAGGAGCAGAAGTTCGCTGTAACCATCAAGCAGGCTGCAACTACTCCCGTGCCAGTAGAGGCTGTAGAGCTCGCTTTTGCTATGCGTTTCTCAAATGAGGATATAGACGTGCCTGCAAATAGCTTCGTACTATACTTCACTGATGAGGAGGAGACTCTTGAGCTCGGTATCTTGCTTATCGGTGCAGAGGGTGACGAGGTGCTTCAGGCTGGCACATATAGCGTTGCCAATGGCGGCTTCGATGCTGAGATTAGCGAGTTGAGCACTGCGACTGATGACTACTACTTCACCGACGGCGTTGTGGCGGTTGCTGTTGAGGGTGAGGAGTATAGCTTCGATATGACCCTCACTGCAGAGTCTGGCGAGGAGTTCTACTTTGTATATGAGGGCGAGGTTTATGGCATGGTTCAGGAGCCTGTAATAGATGAGCCCGTAGCATTTACTCCCGCAGCTGTTAAGGCTGAGCTCTACGAGTCTGGAAACTTCTTCCTTCAGCTCTATATTGACGGTGCAAACTACCATGAGCTCGATATGTACGATGTAGTAGCACCTAATGTTGATTACCTCTCTGCAGGTGTATACTCTTTCGCAGATGAGACTATCGGTTCATGGTCTACATTCTACCGCGGCAACGACCAGACTTGCCCATTAGCAGATGCAGAGATAACACTTACACACAACGCCGATAACACCACAACCATCACTGGCTATATCAAGTCGGAGGAGGGTGACCACATCACCATCGACTGGACAGGCGTTATCGAGGGTATGACACTCCCTAACGTTGACGAGCCAGGTGACGAGCTTCCATTCTATAACTTCACTTCAGCTGAGATCTGCTGGTGGAGCGCTTGGAGTGACTTCCAGATTGCTTTTACTGATGCAAATGGCGTAGTGTTGACTTGTGATTTCTGGCGTTGCACAGAAAAGAACTTCTTGCCCGAGGGAACTTACTGGGTTGGCAATGGTGATTGTATGGTTTACACTGATAGCTACTCTTATATCGATTTGAACGATGGTGGAGACTTGCAGGATTTGCAGGGCGGTAAGGTTATCGTAGCAGAGGTTGATGGTAAGTATGAGTTTACATTTGAGGGTATCTACTACGGTTCGCTAAACGACATGGATAACCTCAAGCAGTTCAACGGTAAGTATGTCGGCACTATTGCTGAGATGATTCTCCCAAGCGAGTATGAGGAGCCAAATATCGATGAGCTTGAGATTGTGGAGTTGGCACAGGCCTCTTGGTGTAAGACATATGGTACTTGGGGCGTTTCGGGCGAGTACGAGATTTGTTGGTTTGATGCCGAGAACCATTCAACTACTCTCGACTTCATTGTTAATCCTATTGTGGCAGGTACTTATACATTAGATAGTGGTTTGAAAGCAACTTACTGTATGTACCGTGGCAACAAGATGTCAGACTGTACAGTTGTTGTAACAGGCTCTGGCGAACTTACATTTGATGTGACATTTGTTGCTGAGGTAGATGGTGTTCTTGGTCGCTACCACTTCACTTGGACTGGTAACCCTGCAACACTTGCCGACTAACCAATTTTATACGGTTGTTTGACCTATAACTCATGTCGGGGCTTCCCTTTGGGGAGGCTCCGACTTTTTCTCACTAAAAATTTGTTTTTTATCCTCTTTTTTTGTAACTTTGTCTGATATCTTTTTTTAATTAGAGAACAATTAAAACTATAATATTATGAAACTTACAAAGCTTTTTATCGGTGCTGTGCTCGCAATTGCGGCAGTGGCATTTGTGGCTTGTCAACCCGACAAGCCAGAGACTCCAAACACGCCTAAGGAGTATGCCCTTGAAATTACCTCAGAGGCAACAATGGAGTTCCCCGCCGAGGGTGGCGAGGGGCTTATTGAGTGGACACTAAACGAGGTGACACGTACTTCGCTCGTACCAGAGGCTTTGCCTACATTCTCAACAGAGGCGGAGTGGATTACTCTTTACGCGGAGGATATGGGCGCTTTCGCCGTTGCTGCAAATGAGGGCGAGGCGCGCGAGGCGGTAATCAAAGTCGCTTATGCTGAGCAGGTTATTGATGTTACAGTTAAGCAGGCTGGTGCGCAGACTGTATCATCGTTCGACATAGATGTCCAGGAGGTACACGCTGCGTCGGCTATTACACAGGTGACACCCACGGATGACGATATGTACTATGTAATGTTCCTCGATGAGGTGTCATACTTGCAGTTCAATGGTATTGCTACAGCCGAGCAGTTGTGGCAGGATGACTACACAGCATTTGAGGGTGGCGCAATTGCTAACAACATGAACCTCAAGGCATATATGGAGGCTGCGAATGTGTTATTCAAGGGAACGAAGCGTGTTCAGTGGAATAGCGTGCGTCCCGGTACTCAGTCTGTTTTGTATGTCTATGGAGTGGAGTTCTCGGAGGATGGTGCATCATATGAGCCTGTAACAGATATTGCT
This sequence comes from Alistipes sp., assembly GCA_045634765.1. Lineage (GTDB taxonomy): Bacteria > Bacteroidota > Bacteroidia > Bacteroidales > Rikenellaceae > Alistipes. The sequence continues at coordinate 2,289 of JAZRAW010000102.1, read as the reverse complement.
TGGGAGGTGATATGTCCAGACCGTGCTCCTTTGCAGGATGTAGAGTTTGGCCTCGATGTCGAGGTTAAAGGTGCTGAGGTTAAGTTGAATGTGCAGCCAGAGAATTGGGATGGCTACTACCTCGTTAAGATTGTTGACTATAACAATGAACTCTATGTTGGTGAGGGTGTTACATTTGGCGAGGATTATATGAATGCAATCTCTGATGAGTGGGTTAATGTATACTCTTCGAACTTGAAGGCAGGTCACACAATGGAGGATATTCTTGATAATATCTGCTATAAGGGTGACATGACTTTGGAGTTTGCACTCGAGTCGTATGTTCTCTATTCGGCACTTGTTTATCCCGTTGCTGAGTATGATGGCTTTGTGCAGGTAGTGGGTGAGCCTTCGTACATTAACTTCTCTACTGAGGAGGTGGGACAGTCAGATATGGATATCAATATTGAGGTTACAAACTGCTATGTTCGTGTAGCGGATATCAAGATTACCCCCTCAAATCCTGACGAGTCATGGCTCTTGTTGATTACTCCAACCTCGTACTTGCCAGCTGATTACGATGACGAGATACTTCTTGATTATGCGTTGGGTGAGTTTGTATACTATACGTACGAGTTTAAGGGTGAGATGACTACGCATATGAATACGCTCTACCCTGATACTGAGTATGTAATCGTTACGTTTGGCTATAGCGGTGGTGTGGTTACAACCGATGTTTGTTCAAAGGTTTTCAAGACTCAGAAGGAGGGTAAGTGCGAGTTGGAGGTCACTGATGTAGTTGTTGGTGGTCCTTATCGCGTATCAGACCTCTATGCATACGACCCCGAGACATTTGAGTATTATAAGCCTCCTTACTACTACGATTCTTCACATTTCGTGATAACAATGGAGGTTAAAACAAGTGAGCCTACAACCGATATCTTCTCAGACTTTATCTATAAGGCAGACTACGATTACCATGGTTATGACCTTATGTTCTACGATTTGTTGATCGATACTTGTGACCCATATTACGTAACAACCGTTGAGTGGGAGTGGACAGATACGGATATATTTGCTAACTGCTACGCTTGTGCCGCTGCCTTCGACTATAAGGGTGATGTGACCCCAATGTGGATGTCGGAACTCTATCAATGGACCATGGATGACATCCGTCCTATCGAAGAGTTTATCGAGAAGTACGAGGCGAATACCAATATGATGGTTATGGGCGTGGGTGTTGATGGCGCTATCAAGCCTTTAAGTAAGTTACGTTAGGCGTTGTGTCTGTAACTTTGTGAACTATTAGCACTAACAAAGATGCGCTCGCGCGTAACGCGTGTATGCGTATAATATATAGGTGTGGGAAAAACGGAACAATAGTGGTCAAATTGCGAAATTGGCTGTTTTGGCCACTGTTCCGTATCCTCTGAAAATGCCCTAAAAATCGTAATCGGTTAATAATTAGTAAGATATGAATTTAACCATAAGCGATTGCTTATAACTCTGAAAAAGCAATAAGAAAAATATATCGGTTTTTCACAAGTTTTCAACATTTTGGTGCGAAAAATAGGGTTATATATATTGTATGTCAAAAAAAATGAGTATCTTTGCGGGCAATTTCTCGCAAAAGGGAATTGAAATAGTTAACAAAAATTTAAAGGACAAAAAGTTTTAAAGATGCCAACTATTCAACAGTTAGTAAGAAACGGTCGAGTGAGCATGGTTGAGAAGAGTAAGTCACCAGCCCTCGCAGCGTGTCCTCAGCGCCGTGGAGTTTGTACTCGTGTGTACACTACAACTCCTAAGAAGCCTAACTCGGCTATGCGTAAGGTTGCACGTGTAAGATTGACTAATGGCAAGGAGGTCAATGCCTACATCCCAGGCGAGGGCCACAACTTGCAGGAGCACTCAATCGTGCTCGTTCGTGGTGGTCGTGTTAAGGACCTCCCAGGTGTGCGTTACCACCTCGTGCGTGGTGCCCTCGATTCAGCAGGTGTAGACGGTCGTCGTCAGCGTCGTTCTAAGTACGGTGCTAAGCGTCCAAAGGCAGGTAAGACTGCAGCACCAGCAAAGGGTAAGAAGTAAACAAGAAATTTAGGAATTGTATTTAATTAATTAGCAAGTAACAATGAGAAAAGCTAAGCCAAGAAAGCGAATTCTACTTCCGGATCCTAAGTTCAACGATGTAGAGGTAACTCGTTTCGTGAACAATCTTATGCTGGATGGTAAGAAGAGTATTGCTTACACTATCTTCTACGATGCGTTGGAGTTGGTAGGCAAGAAGATGAAGGATGCTGATAAATCTCC
>JAZRAW010000101.1:0-6077 GCA_045634765.1 Alistipes sp. | reverse complement strand
CTTCTGACAACAAATTTATTGCGCCATCTTCATCGTTTTATTTTGCAATCCCACGAAAAATTCATACCTTCGTATTAGGTTAAATCTTAAATACATTATAGCATGAAACGATTTTTTGTGATGATGACACTATGTGCATTGGCATTTGTGTCATGCGAACCTACACCTGAACCAGCACCGCAGCCACAGCCCGAGGTTAAAGCCCCCGTTCTAACCCTTACATCGGAGGCGACATTAGAGTTTAGTGCTGAGGGTGGAGTGGGTGTTATCTCCTACACCTTGGAGAATCCCATTGAGGGCGTTGAACTCACTGCATCGTGTGAGGCGGAATGGGTTGCAGAACTCGCTGTGGGCGATGATGTAACATTTGCTGTTGTGGCAAACGACATAGCGGAAGCACGCGAGACGACAGTTGCGGTGGCTTATGGCGAGCTCTCGTTCGAGGTAGCTGTGAAGCAGGCGGCAAAGACATCTGAACCCGAGCCCGAATACATAGTGTTGCCACATCTATCGGGTCTCTATTTCGGCAATCAGTATGGTGCATCGGAGGACGATTTTAACTACTCTCTCCTGCTCTCAAACCAGCAAAACTGCTTTGATATCATAACTGGTGATGTAACACTCCTTGAGAATAGTACATATCTCTTCCTCGACCTCTACGCCTCTGCGCCCGCTGAGAATCTCAATGTGTCGTTCAGTATTCCCGAGGGTGTCTACACTTTGGATGTTACCGATAGCGCCGTTGCAGGCACTATAGGTGCGTACTACTCATCGCTCTACATCACCGATGATGTTGAGGGTATGGAGGTATCCTTTGTTGAGGGTAGCGTAAGCGTCACTGCCGAGGGCATCGAGGCATTGCTATACGATGAGGATGGCAACGAGTATCACTACTTCTGCCCTCAGACCATGGTGGACAATAGCGATAACTTCGGCCCTGCTTGGGCTCCAGCCGAGCAGTCAACGCTCACCGCCGACCTAAACGTCGAGTTCTCGGAAGGTGGAATCTATGCGGAGTGCTATGGCGACTACTACGTCATAGGCAAGAATACATGGATGCTTTATATTGACGACTATGCTACGGGCGATAACTTCTGCTTCGAACTTCTTGCTGGTGTAGATGCAGAGTACCCTGTGGGTATATTCCCCATATCGAACGACATAAATAATGAGATGATGGCATTGCCAGGATATGTGGCGGGCGATGGCGAAACCATGTGGTCATGGTATTGCCACTATGACGAAAATGGTGATGTTACCGATGCAGCACCCATTGTAGGTGGTGAGATAACTATCGCTGATAATGGTGATGAGACCTTTACAGTAACTATCAATGTCGTAGATGATTTGGGTTATAAGCTTACTGGTGAGTGTGTTGCCGATGGCGAGTTCTACGGCACACGCGCCAATGCTGCACGCCGCACACTTAACACACGTAAATAATTGACGCTATGCGCTTCTATAGACTATTAACCATAGCTCTGCTTTCGGGTCTGCTTGCTGCTTGCGAACCCGAAGGTGGTCGTGATGTCACTCCCGAGCAACCCACACCTGAAGAACCTATCCTCCCCGAGAATCCGCTCTCAACGCTCGATGGCGATGTGGAGGTGGCGTTTAGTTCGGACAACTCATTGTCCTATGCCGACTGCTTTGGTAACTACTATAATACAGATAGTTACATGTGGGGATTATACTTCCAGAATTATACCTCAAAGGAGCAGTTGTACATAGAGATTATGCACTCCGACCCTATATACGAGGTCCCACTGGGTACATACGCGGCATCGGACGATATGTATGCTACAGGTGTGTTATTAAAGGGTGGTTTCGACGTGGATGGCTACCAGGCATACTCATGGTATACGCGCCTTGCAACAGATGTGCAAGGTGGTGCTACAGCCCCAATATATGGAGGCACAATAACCATAGAGGAGGTTGGCGAGGAGATATATAGAGTCATCTTTGACCTTATGGATGACAGAGGTAATAAGCTAACTGGACTGTATGAGGGACGCATGATGCTCGAAGATTTCCGCATCAATTAGTCTAAGACTATTATAACAATTAGGGAGGTCACTTCAATAAAGTGACCTCCCTAATGTTTTTATATGCAGTGACCTATTAGCGATACTTCTCAAGGTCTGCGCGTGTGATGGGCACTGCGATAATCTTGCCCTGCTCGAAGTCGTGATACTCAATGCGGATGTCATAGCCAAACTCAAACACCTCGTCGAGACCTGCTACAACCTCAGGATACTGGCAGAGTGAGCTAAGAGCGTAGTCTACAGCCAAGTCGCCAGCCATAAGGCCTGCAAACTGAAGTGTTGCAGCCTCATCGCCCAACTGCTGTGTAATATTCAATACAACAACTTCGTCGATGCGCTCCATGCTCAATTTCATCTCCTCTCCCTCAAAGTCGACGTTGTTGAGGGCTGTGTTAATAAGCAAAATAGCTGCATCTACCTCTGCATCGGTGATAGCCTTCTTCTGTGCATCGCTGCAACCCAAAGCCATGATGGCTGCAAAGGCAATGATAAAAAATTTCTTCATAATTATTTGTGGTTTAATTGTTAAGCAAATACAATGGACCGAAGTCTATGCTCCAGTCCATTGTCTATTGTTTGAGTGTATTACCAAGCGAACAATGGGTACTGCTCCATCATAGCATTAACATCCTTGCGTACTGCAGCGATGTTTGCCTCGTTCTCTGGGTCTGACAACACGCGGTCGATGAGCTCTGCGATGTAGTCCATCTTATCCTCCTTCACGCCACGAGTTGTGATGGCAGGAGTACCAAAGCGCAAACCAGATGTTGTGAATGGTGTGCGTGAGTCGAATGGTACCATATTCTTATTAGTGGTGATGTCGGCTGCTACCAAGCACTTCTCCGCGAGCTTACCAGTCAACTCTGGGAACTTAGTACGCAAGTCAACGAGCATGAGGTGGTTGTCAGTGCCACCCGATACAATCTTATAACCGCGCTTTGTGAGGGCCTCAGCCAAAGCCTTAGAGTTCTTAACAACCTGCTGCTGATACTCCTTGTACTCAGGAGTGAGTGCCTCGCCAAAGGCTACAGCCTTAGCTGCGATGACGTGCTCCAATGGACCGCCCTGGATGCCTGGGAACACTGCAGAGTTCAAAATCTGAGACATCTTCTTAACTACGCCCTTAGGAGTTGTGTAGCCCCATGGGTTGTCGAAGTCCTTGCCCATAAGGATAATACCGCCACGAGGACCACGGAGAGTCTTGTGTGTTGTAGATGTCACGATGTGTGCATACTTAACGGGGTTGTCCAACAAACCTGCAGCGATGAGACCCGCTGTGTGAGCCATGTCGACGAGCAACAATGCACCTACCTTATCTGCGATTTCGCGCATACGCTTGTAGTCCCACTCGCGAGAGAATGCCGAAGCACCACCGATGATGAGCTTGGGTTTGTGCTCGAGGGCCAATGCCTCCATCTCCTCGTAGTCGATGTTGCCTGTCTCCTCCTTGAGCTTGTAGCCTACGGCGTTGAAGTACATGCCTGACATGTTAACAGGTGAACCGTGTGAGAGGTGACCACCGTGTGAGAGGTCGAGACCCATGAATGTGTCACCGGGCTTGAGGCAAGCGAAGAATACCGCCATGTTAGCCTGAGCGCCAGAGTGTGGCTGTACGTTGGCATACTCTGCATCGTAGAGCTTGCAGATGCGCTCGATAGCGAGGTTCTCAATCTTATCAACCACCTCGCAACCGCCATAGTAGCGAGCAGCGGGGTAACCCTCTGCGTACTTATTTGTGCATACTGAACCCATAGCTGCCATCACCTGGTCGCTAACGAAGTTCTCCGATGCGATAAGCTCAATGCCCTTTGTTTGACGTGAACGCTCCTCGGCGATTAGGTCAAAAATCTGTAAATCCTTGTTCATTTTAGTTATAGTTTAGTTGAATATTATCTTTAACAACCAACAAAGTTATAAAAAAAATAGCGAAACTCCCAAAAAAATACCCAATAATCTGCTGCTTCACTTTTAAAAAATGTTGTATCATTGTTCCGCAAGCATAAAGTAGATGTTTGTGCTGTAAAATAGAATAGAGACCGCCCAACACATTCGAAGGACAGTCTCAATTATTTAAGTTTGCCAATGCGCAACTATAACCACTTAGGTGTAAATGCTCATTGGTTGATTTTAAGTTCGTTGTACGGTTATATGCCTCTATTTAAAGTAGATATCGAGGAGCTCTTTGGCAGCGATAAACGATGATAGCTTCGCGTCCAAAACCCTCTGCTCGACCTCTGCCATCTTTGCCTCAATCTCGGGGTTATTGTAGAAGCTCGACTTCAAGGTCTCGTTGATGGTCTCATACATCCAATACTTATTCTGGCGGTTGCGGTTAGCCATGAAGTAGCCGTTGAGCTCGATGTGCTGCAAGTACTGCTCCACGCCCTGCCATACCTCCTCGAGGCCTGTGCCCTCAAGTGATGAGCAGGTGTAGACCTGGGGTCGCCACTCCGACTCGGGCAGGGGGAAGAGGTGTAGAGCACCCTGATACTGCGCCTTAGCAAGCTCCGCTTTGGTGATATTCTCGCCGTCGGCCTTGGTGATAACCATCATATCGGCCATCTCCATGATGCCGCGCTTGATTCCCTGAAGTTCATCGCCAGCGCCCGAAATCTGCAACATCATAAACATATCGACCATAGAGTGTACCGCGGTCTCAGATTGACCTACGCCCACAGTTTCGATGAAGATGACGTCGTAGCCCGCAGCCTCGCATAGTACGATAGTCTCGCGTGTCTTACGCGCTACGCCACCCAATGAACCCGCTGAAGGTGAGGGACGTACGAAGATGTTGGGGTTGTGGCAGATGCTCTCCATGCGTGTCTTATCGCCGAGGATTGAGCCACCGCTACGCTCCGAGCTGGGGTCGATAGCCAACACCGCGAGCTTGTGGTTGTACGATGTAACCATGTTGCCCACAGCCTCTATGAAGCTCGACTTACCCGCACCAGGGACACCTGTGATACCGATGCGTACAGACTTACCGGCATGAGGTAGGCAGCGCTCGATAATCTCCTGCGCCTGAGCATAGTGTAAGGGGTTGTTGCTCTCGATGAGGGTGATGGCCTGCGCAAGGATGGTAATGTTACCCGCGAGGATGCCCTCGACATACTCCTCGGTGGTCATCTGACGGCGCTTCTTACGCACAAAGTATGGGTTTACAACGGGCTTCTCCTCAACACCCTCTGTGACGTTGAGTGCGCTGTCGTGGTGATGGTCGAGATACTCCTTCTCGTAATGTTCTATCTTGCTGAAAGCCATAATATTTAATGTTTTATCGTTTGCTTAATCTTTTAACTATATCATCGTCGACGTGGTTGATGGGACCGAACCACTCGATGCGTGAATTTTTGGTGCGGTAGATGACGACAAATGGGATATGGTTTATTCCAAATGCCTTTAGTGTGCGATTGCCGTTGTCAAACGCAAGGATGTACTCCTCGCAGTTTAGTCGCTCGGTGATAACCTCACTATTTTCCTCCTCTTCGCCCGTGATGACAACGATGGTGCATGACCTCTCCATCTGCTCTGCTGTTGTGACAAAGTTGCGCATGGCATCTACGCATGGTTTACTCTCGGAGTGTGCGAAGATGAGGCAGGTGTAGTCACGGTTGTACATAGCGAGGGTCTCGTCAATGTTTGTCGTGAGGTTCAGCGTGGGAATCTGCTCGCCGAGACGTATGCTCTGGGCATTAGCGCCAATTGCCGTAGACAACGCAAGTATAACTATAACAAAAAAGGTTCTCATTGGTCAAATGTTTAATATGCGAAGATAGCGATTTTTCTGCAATAATCAATCCCTCGGCGCTATCTTTTTTCACTTGATATGTAAAATTAGCACCATAACCTCCCTGTAGTATAAATTATTTGAAAAAAAGAGGCTGAAATATTTCGTGGTTTCAAAAAGATGAAGTATCTTTGGGTGATTTTTGTAGATATATATTGTATAAACAATAGCAAACAAATATTAAGTTAAACTTTATAAAAACAAAACAAAATGAAAGTATCACACATTGAGCACCTCGGCATCGC
>JAZRAW010000100.1:0-6772 GCA_045634765.1 Alistipes sp. | reverse complement strand
AATCAGAATGCCAACCAGAATAATAACCAGCAGGCGCAGCAGCAGTCAAAGAAGAATAAGAAGCAGCAGAAGCAGCAGCCTAAGCCCGTTGTACGCCCCGAGGTATCGGATGAGGAGGTACAGAAGCAGATTAAGGACACCTTGGCACGTCTTACAGCCAAGGGTACGAAGTCTAAGGGTGCGAAGTATCGTAAGGAGAAGCGTGAGGAGGTTCGTGAGCGCATGAACGAGGAGATCGAGCGCGAGGAGATGGAGCGCAGCGTGCTCAAGGTTACGGAGTTCGTAACTGTGAGTGAACTCGCTACCATGATGAACGTGTCGCCCATGGAGGTCATCTCGGCATGTATGAACCTCGGCCTTATGGTATCTATCAACCAGCGTCTCGATGCCGAGGCATTGGTGGTTGTTGCTGAGGAGTTTGGCTTTAAGGTGGAGTTCGTGTCTGTAGAGATTCAGGAGGCTATCGAGGCAGATGCCGACACTGAGGATGAGCTCGTTGCACGTCCCCCTATCGTTACCGTAATGGGTCACGTAGACCACGGTAAGACATCGCTCTTGGATAACATCCGTAAGACAAACGTTACAGCTGGCGAGGCGGGTGGTATCACCCAGCACATCGGTGCATACTCTGTAGAGCTCAATGGCCAGAAGATTACGTTCCTCGATACCCCAGGTCACGAGGCCTTCACCGCGATGCGTGCGCGTGGTGCCAAGATGACCGATGTGGCTATCATCATCGTTGCTGCCGACGACAGCGTCATGCCACAGACCGTGGAGGCTATCAACCACGCCTCGGCAGCAGGTGTGCCTATGGTATTCGCTATCAACAAGATGGATAAACCACAGGCAAACTCTGACCGCATCCGCGAGCAGCTCTCGGCAATGAACTACCTCGTTGAGGATTGGGGTGGTAAGTACCAGTGCCAGGAGGTATCTGCAAAGAAGGGTATGAACCTCGACAAGCTCCTCGAGAAGGTGTTGCTCGAGGCGGAGATGCTCGAGCTCAAGGCTAACCCCGACCGTAAGGCTTCGGGTGCCGTTATCGAGTCTATGTTGGATAAGGGCCGTGGCTATGTCGCTACAATCATGGTGCAGAATGGTACACTCCGCGTGGGCGATGTTCTCCTTTCGGGTACATATACAGGTCGCGTGAAGGCTATGTTCGACGAGAATGGTAAGAAGGTAACCGCAGCAGGTCCTTCAACTCCCGTGCAGGTGCTCGGTCTTAACGGTGCACCACAGGCGGGTGATACATTCAACGTTATGGATGACGACCGCTCGGCACGCGAGATTGCAAACAAGCGTGAGCAGTTGCAGCGTATGCAGGGCATCATGACACAGAAGCACGTTACACTCGACGAGATTGGTCGCCGTATCGCTATCGGCTCGTTCAAGGAGCTTAACATCATCGTTAAGGGTGACGTGGACGGCTCTGTAGAGGCTATGTCGGGCTCACTCATCAAGCTCTCTAAGGAGACCGTACAGGTTAACGTTATCCACTCTGCTGTGGGTCAGATTTCGGAGTCTGATGTGCTCCTCGCTGCCGCATCTAACGCCATCATCGTGGGCTTCCAGGTGCGCCCCTCAGCTGCTGCGCGTAAGGCTGCCGAGAAGGAGCAGATTGATATCCGCCTCTACTCTATCATCTACGACGCTATCAACGAGATTAAGGACGCTATCGAGGGTATGCTCGAGCCCGTCATGAAGGAGGAGATAGTATGCTCTACCGAGGTGCTCGAGACCTTCAAGATTTCAAAGGTGGGTACAGTTGCGGGCTGTGTCGTTCGCGAGGGCCGCATGCAGCGTAACACACCTATCCGCGTTATCCGCGACGGTATCGTTATCTACACCGGTAAGCTCGGTTCACTCCGCCGCTTCAAGGATGACGTGAAGGAGGTTACCGTAGGTCAGGATTGCGGTCTTAACATCGAGTCGTACAACGATATTAAGGTTGGCGATATTATCGAGGGTTACGAGCAGGTTGAGGTAAAACGCAAATAATTAATTTGTTGTGATAGCAGGCAATCTGCGGCGTTGGGCTTGTGGTTGAAATGCTCATTTACTTCGAGTAAACTCCGCTTTTTCAGACTGCGACAAATCGCCAAATCTCACCCCTTCTGACAACAAATTGGTATCGCGCTAATGAGGGTCGGAATTAATCCATTTTGACAACAAATTGGCGTGGCGCTAATGACCTTTAGCATACAATGAAAGATATAGACAATTACCTAAAATAAAAACTTAAAGAGATGAACAACATTAAGTTTACAACTGCAGCCGAGGCTGTTAAGTGCATCAAGTCGGGTGATCATATTCACCTTAGTTCAGTAGCGTCAGCTCCACAGTGCCTCATCAAGGCTATGTGCGACCGTGGTCGCAATGGTGAGTTCAAGGATGTACACATCCACCACCTCCACACCGAGGGTCCTGCACCCTATGCTGATCCCGAGTTCGAGGGCGTATTCCAACTCGACTCATTCTTCGTGGGTGGCAACGTGCGTAAGGTGACTCAGGCTGGCTTCGCTGACTACATTCCAATCTTCCTCTCTGAGACTCAGAAGCTCTACCGTTCAGGCGCTGTACCTTGTAACGTGGCTATGATTCAGGTATCTCGCCCCGACAAGCACGGCTATGTCTCTCTCGGTACATCGGTAGATGCTACACTCGCAGCTGTAGAGTGCGCAGACTACGTTATTGCCGTAGTGAACAAGTACGTTCCCCGCTCATTCGGTGACGCGATGATTCACAGCTCACGCATCAACTTCTTCGTTGAGGACGACCAGCCACTCGAGGAGGCACACTTCACAACTCCTAACGAGGTGGAGACAAAGATTGGTAACCTCTGTGCAGGCCTTATCGAGGATGGTGCTACACTCCAGATGGGTATCGGTGCTATTCCTAACGCTGTTCTCGCGCAGCTCGGTAACCATAAGAACCTTGGTGTTCACACCGAGATGTTCGCTGATGGCGTGCTTCCCCTCGTTGAGAAGGGCGTAATCAACGGCGCATTGAAGAACATCGACAAGGGTAAGATGGTATCTACATTCCTTATGGGTTCACAGAAGGTGTACGACTTCATCGACGACAACCCAGGCGTGCTCATGATGGACGTAGGCTACACTAACGACCCATTCGTAATCTCAAAGAACGACAAGGTTACAGCTATCAACTCTGCACTCCAGGTGGACATCACTGGTCAGGTATGTGCTGACTCACTCGGTCGTAAGTTCTACTCTGGCGTAGGTGGTCAGGTAGACTTCATCTATGGTGCATCACTCTCTAAGGGTGGTAAGGCCATCATCGCGATGCCATCAATCACCAATAAGGGTGTGTCAAAGATTTCTGATGTCCTCACAGAGGGTTCAGGTGTTGTGACTACTCGTAACCACATCCACTGGTTCGTAACAGAGAACGGTGCTGTAGACCTCTATGGCAAGAGCCTTCAGGAGCGCGCACGCCTCATCATCTCTGTTGCTCACCCATCAGCACAGGAGGAGCTTGACCGTGCTGCATTCGAGCGCTACGGCAGCCACCACCACTATATTAAGGGTTATATGAAGATGTAATCTTTGATGTAGGACATTGCATAAAGTAAGGCTTTCCCGCATGGGAAGGCCTTATTTTTTAACCCTTAATATAGTGGTGGTGGCTATGCCACACCACCTATATTTACATTCCCTCCAAACCTCCCTTTGACAAAGGGAGGCTTGGTGCTGTAGCCGCTATCGCCACATCTGCACCACTCTGACGAAAAATTGGTCTCGCGCTTTGGAGGGTTATGGCCTTCCCACTTGGGAGTTTTTTTTTGATTTAGAAACCAAAGAGAATTTAGAGAATTTAAGGAATTTAGGGACTAAAACGCTAATCTCCCTAAACTCCTTAAATTCACTAAACTCTCTATTTTCCCCTTCTTTCTACACGCATACGGTACATTCTCTCTTTGAAACCGCCTTCATCAAGGAACTGCTTTGAGAGTGATGTGAGTAGCTTATGTAGTAGATAGTCCTCCTGCTTGAGTAGTATGATTGCCATATTGGCGACCGTGTCAAGAGGTCGAGATTTTGCAATGTCTAAAATTGATTGGCTACTACCTTCTACGCCAAGTTTGCGCATTGCTATAAACTTGTCGGAGTCATCGCTCCACTGCTCATAACCATTCACACGCAGATAGTCCTCATAATCCGTTAGCAACTCTTTCAAACTCGCCTTAGCAACATTGATAAGTGTGATGCCCATCTCTATTGAGGTTTCTGCATCCGCATTACCCTCAACAATATTTTGTTTGCCGGAGCGTGCAGCTTGAATCATTTGGTCAACGGTGCGGTCTCCACGCGCAAATGCCAAATTCGCAAAATGATAGGTTATATCATATATCAGTTCCGCCTTACGATAACATATTAGATTTCGATGGTCTCCTTGCGGCTTTATTAGAGTTGCATCATTCATAGGTCATCTTTTTTACAAAGGTAATAAAAAGATTAGAGAATTTAGTGAATCTCTTCTAAATTTCTTAAACTCCATAAACTCCTTAAACTCCTTAAATTCCCTAAATTACTTATGCTCTCTACTTTTTGTGCCACCTTCTTGTTTAATCAAAAATTAATTCTTAAATTTGTAGTGCAGTTTTTGGATTGCAGACATATTTATATATTAAAATTAGTCCAAAATATTTGCACGTTCAGAAAATTTAATATATCTTTGTCTAATGAAAGCAACGTGTATTGATTTTGATTTAGATGTGTGGTCCTAATGCGGTGCTTTCGTTTATGCATTTGAATACCATTTTAACTTTATACTAACAATTAAACTTTTACAATTATGGAAAAATCTCCAAAGGGCTGGTGGCTTGTATTCCTCCTCACTTTCTTTAACCTCGGTTGGATTGCTCGTATTATCCTCGGCGATATCAAGGGTGCACTTCTTCGTGGTTTGACTTTCAACGTATGTAGCGTATTCTGGTGGATCGACGTTATCAAGTTGTTCAAGGGTACTTACACTGATGGTGAGGGCCGCGTTGTTTCAAGAAACTAAGTTATCCTTACTTCTACTACTTCCATTTTTACTATATCTTGTACCAACTGAAGGCATTTACCACGGTGACTCAATTTGTCTGTCGGTATTGTTTTTCGGTGTAGAGTGCCCAGGTTGCGGAACGACACGTGCTGTCTTCTCAATCTTGTATGGCGACATCGGTGCCGCGTTGGAGTTTAACAAGATGATACTTCTTTCATTCCCGATGCTTGTAGCGTATTGGATGGTTGAAGTAAGAAAAATGTTTCAGAGGCGAAGTATAGTAAAACTCTTCCAGAGTTACTCGCGCCTACAGGATGATGGATTTAGTTGGAGCCAATTTAGTGTTACGCGTAACACAATTAGAGTGTGATTCTATCACACTCTTTTTTTTATACATTCATCTTTCATCGCATCTTTACTCGGCGTCCCTTTTGTATTTGTGCTATCTTCAGATGCATTGATGTTGTTGGGGCTTTTTTATACCATATTACTCCATTTTATTATGTAGTACTAAGCTTACTTGTGTGAAAATTACCAATTTGTTTTGAATTTCAGGAAAATTATACTAATTTTGTACATTAATTCAATGTAGTATATTTATGTATATTGCTTGAGAATGGTTTAATAATAGAAAATCAAATTAAATTAATATTAACTCTAAAAACTTAAAATTATGGATTTCAAGTCTATGTGCAAGTTCTGGTGGAACGCAATGACCAAGGACATCTTCAACTTCAACGGTAAAATGTCTCGTAATGAGTATATCACTTTTTACCTTTTCTCTTGCGTAGTTTCTCTCTTGACTTTACCATTGAACATTATCTTCTGCATTCCAGCTATTTGGATTTCAATTGCTTACATTTCAGCAACTGTTCGTCGTTATCGCGAGCTTAACAAGCCTGTTTGGTATACTGTTCTCAACTTCATTTTCTTGGTTCAGTTGTACGGTTTCTACCTCTGCTTCTTCGTTAAGGGTGAGCGCAACTAATTAAGGTTTAGCGGATTCTATATAATTCGTTTTGGGGGTGGCTGTTGCCACCCTTTTTTTTCACTTTGTTAACGTCTCCGCTATATGTGTTTGTGGTTATTGGGTGGCACTTATTGTTAGATACGGATTCTGTGAGAGGGTGTGGTCCTTATTAGAATTACTCCAAGGACTTGTGGTTTCGTGTTGTCGTGCGATTGCGAGGTGGGGTAGTGTCCATTGCTTTTATGCGGTGTATAAGCCTCTCTAAGCGCATCTAATTAGCCGTTGACTATTCCTTTGTGTAGGTGTGTCTAACTGCGTGTATGGCAGCTGCAGCGTGCTTTATTCGCTAATAATGTTATGACTACTTTATGGTGATTCCTCAGCGCGATTTTCCTATCTCTATTGTCGCTATCTTTGCCCCTCTCATCATCTTTACGCCTCTGCACTTCAGTCCTCTAATTGCTGTTTTTTTTTGCCTTTGCTAACAAAAAAAAACAGTGTCCTGAGATTTCCTCAAGACACTGCTTATTCTACATTTGTTTGTCTATATTTACTTCTCTTCTTAGCTCCTCCTTAGCTCCGCTCCTCCTTAGCTTCTAAGGTCACTCTTCTTCCCTATTTCCTGGCACTCTTGAGGAGCGTTGGGGATTGTTGGTGTTGTGATTAGTCACCCCATGGGATGACGATCTCGTTTTCGAAGTCGGGGTTGATACCCACACCACCAGTACCGAACGACGCTGTAAGCATACGACCCTCGATTACGGTCTCCATGTTTCGCTTAAGGGGCAC
>JAZRAW010000099.1:0-7320 GCA_045634765.1 Alistipes sp. | reverse complement strand
TCTTGCCTATCTACTTGGAGAAGAACATCCTCAAGAACGATCCATTCAAGATTTTGGACCGCAACGGTGTTGGCCAGCTCGTACGCGAGGCTGTGTTCAAGGGCCGTACAACACGTCCCGACTTGAAGTGTGGTATCTGCGGTGAGCACGGCGGTGAGCCTTCATCAGTAGAGTTCTGCCACCACGCAGGTTTGAACTACGTAAGCTGCTCTCCATTCCGTGTGCCTATCGCACGTTTGGCTGCTGCACACGCTGCATTGAGCGTTAAGTAGTCTTACACATATAAACTTGAGGGGCTGTCCGACATTGATCGCGACAGCCCCTTATTTTATATATAACGCCAACCCACACTAAGCATAGAGACATGATAAAGGGATTGCCCCGCAAGGACAATCCCAATCCTCTAAAAAAGTTGTGAAATAAGTATAGTTTGAGGCGTGTGCAGCTTGAAAAAGCGGAGTTTACTTAAGGGTAAATGAGCATTTTGAGAGCAAGCACAACGAGAAAATAGCCTTACCGACATCACAAAAATTGCATAGCAAGAACTGATTTTAGGCACACGAAAAAGTGGGAAACCGCAGTTTACTTTTCGTAAATGAGGATTTCCCACTTGAGTGTAACGCCAAAGCAGCCTTGCTATGCAATTTTTACTCGTATTGACCGGTCTTAAGTCGCATCACCTCATCACGTGTGAGGAAACGCCACTCGCCACGCTTAAGGTTCTTCTTTGTAAGACCAGCGTAGTAAACGCGATCGAGCTTCTGAACGGTGTAACCGAGGTGCTCGAACATACGACGAACAATACGGTTACGGCCAGAGTGAATCTCTACGCCCACGGTACGCTTATCCTCTGATGCGTATGCCACCTCATCAGCGAAGATGTCACCATCCTCAAGTGTGATACCCTCAGTGAGTGAGTCCATATCAGCGCGAGTGAGAGCCTTATCGAGTGTTACCTGATATATCTTCTTCTTGCGGTATGAGGGGTGTGTAAGCTGACGTGTGATATCGCCATCGTTTGTGATAAGGAGCAAACCGAGCGAATTCTTATCAAGACGACCTACGGGATATACGCGCTCTGTGCAAGCATTCTTCACAAGATCCATTACAGTCTTCTCGGCGTGAGGGTCATCCAAAGATGTCACATAACCCTTAGGCTTATTAAGTACGAGGTATACATTCTTCTCACCCTGGAGTTTCTCGTCGTGGAAGCGAACCTCATCTGTAGGCAAAATCTTTGTGCCAAGCTCTGTAACAACCTGACCATTAACAGTCACAACACCTGCGAGGATGAAGTCATCAGCCTCACGACGTGAGCATACGCCCGACTGTGATATGAAGCGGTTGAGACGAATCTCACCGGTTGACTGGTTAGGGTTAAACTTGGGATATGAACGAGGCTTTTCATCGCGCTTAGGAGCAGCACTACGCTTTGCACCACCCTTGAAGCCACGGTCATTGCTGCGCTCGTCACGGTTGAACGAACGAGTTGAGCGCGCTGTACGCTCGCCTCGCTCCTCACGGTTAAATGTGCGCGCAGGACGCTCTGTACGCTCACCACGCTCTACGCGGTTGATGTTACGCTCAGTACGCTCACCACGACCAAAACCACGGTCGTTACCACGCTCCTCGCGGTTGAAGTTTCGCTCAGTGCGCTCATCACGGTTGAAGCTACGCTCTGTACGCTCAGGACGGTTGAAGTTACGTGTGGGACGCTCAGTGCGCTCGCCACGGCTAAAGCTACGATCGTTGTTGCGCTCCTCACGATTGAAGTTACGCTCACCGCGCTCAGGACGGTTGTAACCACGCGAAGGACGCTCGCCATCCTCGTTACGACGGGGACGCTGCTCATACTCGGGACGCAAACGGTTGTCTGCAGTGAAGTGGGGGTTGTACGATGTACGCTTCTCAGTCTTTGCCGCATAAGTACGGAACTCGCGGCTACCCTCGTTGTCAGCCTCACGGCGTGGACGAGGAGTATGCTCAACACGCTCAGTAGAGCTTACTCGCTGACGCTTGTCACGCGCAAAGCGTGATACGTTAGCTGTTGAGTCTGTGTTCTTGTTTTTCATTTCTGTATTAATGCTTTATAAAAAAATCACGCAAAGGTAACTATTTTTTTTGATCTACAACTCTTTTACAAAGAGTATGCCAAAATTTTTGCAAAATTATTGTAACTTTGTCGCCATTATGAACAGAGAGATACTTCGAATAGCAATACCTAACATCATCTCGAATGTCACAGTACCACTAATGGGTATCGCATCGACATTCATAGCCGGTCGTGCTTGTGGCGGCGAGGGAACACTCGCCATCGGTGCCCTCTCGATTGGTGTTACCATCTTCAACTTCATCTATTGGAACTGCTCCTTTATCCGCATGGGCACAAGCGGCCTTACGGCTCAAGCATTCGGCGCTGACAACCACCGCGAATACTCACTAATGCTTTGGCGCGCAATAATTGTAGCTCTTGGCGTGGGCATCCTTGCATTCTCATTGCAATACCCCATCGGAGAGTTCTCGTTATGGTTTATGGATACGGGCAACGCTGAGTCACAAAACATGATTGCCAACTACTTCTACACCCGCATCTGGGCAGTCCCCGCAGGCATTTTGCTCTTTGCCTTCAACGGTTGGTTTACGGGTATGCAGAATGCCGTAGTTCCAATGGTAGTAGCGATTCTAGTCAACTTGATTCACATAGGTTGCAGCTACCTCTTCTCTATTGTTGGCACGATGGGTTTGGAGGGCATCGCCCTTGCCTCTGTCGTAGCACAGTGGACAGGTGTATTGGTGATGGTGGCAATACTACTTCTATACTACCGCAAACGCTTAGTCAAGGTGAGTATGGGGGAGGTCATGGACATACAGAGTATGCGCCGCTTCTTCTCGATTAATGGCGACATCATCGTGCGCACCTTCTGCCTTGTTGCGGTCTACACATTCTTCACAAAGGCATCAGCCGATACGGGCGACGATAACATACTTGCTGTCAACACAATACTTCTGCAGTTATTCACACTATTCTCATATATGAACGATGGTTTTGCCTACGCTGCAGAGGCACTCACGGGTCGCTTTATTGGCGCACGTGATAGTCACTCATTGCGTCGTTGCATCAAACTGTGCCTTGTATGGTGTTTCGCGGTGTCGTTCATCTTTATTGGCGTATATGTGGGTTGGTGGCGCGATATTTTCACATTTATAGCCAACCCCGACCAGGGTGATAGCGCTGTGTTGCTGAGCGTTGCCGAGGAGTATATCGGTTGGATTATCGTCATCCCATTAGCCGCCGCAATGCCCTTTGTTATGGATGGCATCATGGTGGGCGCTACGCGCAGCCGCATTATGCGCAACTCGATGATATGGTCGTCGGTATGCTTCTTTGCCATACTCTATGGTCTTGGATGGCTTATTGGCAACAACGCGCTTTGGTTGGCCTTCACCATGTATATGTTCCTGCGTGGCGTATTCCAATACTTCATGTCGGGCAGCTTGCGCGACATCTACCGCCAGGCGGAGCAATAACATCCACACAACCACACAAATTTAGTTATCGGAATTTGACTATTTCGATAATTGTTGCTATCTTTGTGCGATTGTAACCACTACAACCGAAATAATATAAAAACAATATAACTATGAACGTATCTTTTAATTGGCTTAAGCGCTACCTTGATTGTGATCTATCGGCAGAGCGCATGGCCGAAATACTTACCGAGCTTGGTCTTGAGGTAGAGGAGTTCGAGAAGATTGAGACCATCAAGGGTGGCTTGAAGGGTGTTGTTGTGGGCGAGGTTCTCACTTGCGAGGATCACCCCGACTCTGACCACCTCCACATCACTACCGTTGATGTTGGTGCAGAGGCTCCCTTGCAGATTGTATGTGGCGCTGCTAACTGCCGCCAAGGCTTGAAGGTTATGTGTGCTACCGTTGGTTCAGTGCTCTACCCTATCGACTCGGATGAGGAGTTCAAGATTAAGCGTAGCAAGATTCGTGGCGTTGAGTCACTCGGCATGCTCTGCGCAGAGGATGAGCTCGGCATCGGCCGCAACCACGACGGCATCATGGAACTCCCCGCGGAGGCTGTTGTGGGCACACCCGCAAAGGAGTATCTCCACATCGCTGACGACTACCTCATCGGCATCGGCCTTACACCCAACCGTGTAGATGCAGCATCACACATCGGTGTTGCACGCGACATCGCAGCGTACCTCAAGAGCCGTGGCGAGCGCGTAGAGTTCAAACTCCCATCGGTTGAGGGTTTCAAGGTTGACGACACCTCTCGCACCATCGAGGTTGAGGTTGTAAACACTGAGGCGGCCCCCCGCTATGCTGGTATCACCGTTAGCGGCTGTAAGATTGCTCCATCTCCAGAGTGGATGCAGAATGAGTTGCGCGCTGCGGGCATCAACCCCAAGAACAACCTCGTGGACATCACCAACTATGTCCTCTTCGAGTTGGGCCAGCCCCTCCACGCATTCGATGCAGATAAGATTGAGGGTGGCAAGGTTGTGGTACGTTCGGCAAACGAGGGCGAGAAGTTTGTGACCCTCGACGGCGTTGAGCGCACACTCACAGCCAACGACCTTATGATTTGCTCGGCAGAGCGCCCCATGTGCATCGCAGGTGTATATGGCGGTCAGGACTCTGGCATCAGCGACTCTACAGTAAACGTATTTATCGAGAGCGCATACTTCCACCCCGTATGGGTGCGCAAGACCGCAAAGCGCTTCGGTCTCAATACAGATGCTTCGTTCCGCTTCGAGCGCGGCATCGACCCCAACATCCAGGTTTACGCCCTCAAGCGTGCAGCGATGCTCATGCAGGAGTTGGCAGGTGGTCGCATCACATCGGAGATTATTGACATCAACCCCACTCCCGCACGCGACTTCGAGTTTGAGTTCTCGTTGGAGCGAGCACGCAAGCTCATCGGCAAGAACATCCCCAAGGAGACATTCATGACTATCCTCGAGGCACTCGATGTTAAGGTTCTCGGTCGCGAGGGCGAGGTGCTCACAGTGGCAGTTCCCCCCTACCGCGTAGATGTACAGCGCGAGGCCGATCTCATTGAGGATGTATTGCGCGTGTATGGCTACAACAACATCGAGATTTCGGACCATGTAAACTCTACTTTGTCGTACGCACCAAAGCCCGACAAGGCACGCTTGCAGAATGTGGCATCCGACTTCCTCACCTCGAATGGCTACACAGAGATTATGTCGAATTCGCTCACCAAGGCTTCGTACTATGAGGGTTCTACATCATACCCCGCAGAGCGCTGCGTGAAGATTTTGAATCCATTGTCTCAGGATCTCAACGTCATGCGCCAGACATTGCTCTTCAACGCCTTGGAGGCCGTAGAGCTCAATGTTAACCGCCGCAACGGCAACCTCAAGATGTATGAGGTGGGTAATTGCTACGCCTTTGCTGCGGAGAAGGCATCGGAGGAGAACACCTTGGCTAAGTATGTGGAGAACAACCGCATCGGCATAACCGTTACAGGCCTCAAGACACAGCTTTCGTGGAACAGCAAGGAGGAGACAGCGTCGTTCTTCACACTCCGCGCCATCGTTGAACGTCTCTTGAAGCGCTTCGGTGTCGACATCTACGCATTGCAGTCGGAGAGCCTCGAGTGCGACCTCTATGGCGACGCTATCGTCTTCAAGCAGGGTCCCAACGAGGTGGTACGCATGGGTGTCGTGTCGCCTATGATTCGCAAGAAGTTTGACATCAAACAGGATGTATACTTCGCTGAGATCGACTTCGACCAGCTCATCAAGATGACCAAGAAGGCAAAGGTGCAGTTCAAGGAGCTTTCGAAGTTCCCCGAGGTTAAGCGCGATTTGGCACTCCTTGTTAATAAGAACGTTACATTCTCGCAGCTCCGCTCAATAGCATTTGCTACCGAGAAGAAGCTCTTGAAGTCGGTATCGTTGTTCGATGTTTACGAGGGCGACAAGCTCCCCGAGGGCAAGAAGTCTTACGCCTTGAGCTTCATCCTCGAGGATAAGAACCAGACGCTCACCGACAAGCAGATTGAGCGCACCATGGCTAACCTTCAGGCTCAGCTCGAGCAGAAGGCTGGTGCAGAGGTTCGCAAGTAATCTTCGGCTGACATAAAATAGGTATGGGGTTGTCCGCATGGGCAGCCCCATTTTCATATTACCACCTCACCGCTCAGGATGGTCGCTTCACCCCCTATATATGTCGTTTTGCGGAGGACTCGGCACGAAATGGTGCAGTCGTTTTATAACTTTGTTATAACAAATAATCAAATAACAAAAACTCAGTGCTATGAAACGACTTCTTCTTTTAATTGCAATGTGCATCTGCACAACCAATCTATTCGCCGATGGTAGGGTTTTTTGTGAGATTGTAGAGTATCCTACAGCTGGCAAAAACACCAAGGTAACAATCGATTTCGGTCAAGAGCAGAGACTGCTATCATCTTATCAATTATTGACAGATGATGATGGCAAGACATTGACCTTCAATTCGCAAATCGATGCACTCAACTACATGGAGTCACTCGGCTGGACATTTATACAGGTTTACACCGAAGTAACCCCTACTGGCGTAAATTGCACACATTGGCTGCTGTACAAAGAGGTCAAGGAGGGCATAGACCCATACGAGGGTCTGCAAACAAGGTAGATACCTATGGAATAGAGAGCTTAATGGGTGATGATGACATAGACAACAAAAGCGAGGTATCTCTACCCCGCTTTTGCTTTATTTCATTATACCAGTCTACACCTCCATGCCGCGGCGGACACGAGAGAGCGTATCGTTGTCGACGAGTCGCTCGGCAATGGCCAAAGCAAACTCCACCGAGAGGCCTGCTCCCGCAGCGGTAAGGAGGTTGGCATCCTCGACCACCGAACCACCAACAAAGTGGTAGTCACCCATCTCCTCGACAACTGTCGTGTGGCATGTCACGTTTCTACCGCGCGCGACACCAGCAGCAGCCAACACCGTGGGAGCGCCACATATCGCAGCGACCAACTTTCCGCCCTCGTAGTAGTCGCGCACAGCAGCACATACTTGCTCTGAGTTGCGGAGGTTGATATAACCGGGGTTACCGCCAGGCAAAATAATAGCATCGCCATCTGCAAGATTGGCATCCTCAATCAACATATCACACTTCAACGTAACCAAGCCGTGTGATGATGTAATGCTCAAATTGCCACCCACTGCGACACGCTTCAAATCAACACCCGCGCGGTTCATAACATCTATAGGAGCCAAGGCCTCGACACACTCAAAGCCATCGGCAAGAAGTATATATACTCGTTTCATATTTTAGACTACTTAAAC
>JAZRAW010000098.1:0-6661 GCA_045634765.1 Alistipes sp. | reverse complement strand
GGGGTTGAGCATATCCATGCCATAGATGCCCCCGTCGTTGCGCACAACGAGCAAGACGCCGTCACTGCCTATGCCGCTGGTGCGGTCTCACGCCAAGCGTGCAAATGTCGACCAGTCGATAGCTGTGGCGTTGTCCATGCGTGTGGTGTCGACCATAATGAAGTCGTTACCCGAGCCGTGGCACTTGATAATCTCGAAGTTTGTCATATCACTTTTTTGAACTATACATTCGGTCAAAGATACAAATAATTTTGAGGCCCTCAAAATTCTTAACGCATAAATAACATTTTTTATGATTTTCACTTGCTATTATCGCCATTTTTTTGTAATATTGTACTACAATATGCAACATAACATAAAGGAGGATAGCTCTATGATTGAGAAGTTTATTATGGCGGGGGATACCCCAATGCACATCGCCGACACCGAACGTGGCGAGCGTTGCGTTGTGCTATTGCACGGCTACCTTGAGTCGATGATTGTGTGGGATGAGTTTGTAGACCTACTCAAAAATAGTGTACGCGTAGTCACCGTCGACCTTCCTGGCCATGGCATCTCAACCATTGTGGGAGAGGTCCACACAATGGAGTTTTTGGCAGAGTGCGTGGGAAATACGATGAAGGCATTGGGCATTGAACGCTACTCTATCGTGGGCCACTCTATGGGTGGTTATGTAGCATTGGCTATGCTCGACAACTACAAAGAGCATATCGAGAGCATCACCCTTTTGCACTCCACCACCTCGGCAGATAGCCAAGAGAAGTGCGACCGTCGCCGCCGTGAGATAGAGCTTATCAAGGCTGGCAAGAAGAATACATTGGCGCGCTTGGTTCCCCATGCAGGCTTTGCCCCCGAGAACACCAAGCGCCTGAAGGATTATATCGAGGATATCAGCGAGTTGATACTCATAACAGAGGATGAGGGCGTTATGGCAATTCTTGCGGGCATGATTGAGCGCAAGAGCCGCGGCGAGCAACTTCGCGATAGCAACATTCCCCACCTCTTCATCTTTGGTCGCCACGACTACTACATCCCCGTTGATGTAGCCGAAGAGATGATAGCAGCAGACCCCTCAGCAGAGGTTTTGTGGCTCGAACACTCGGGGCATATGGGCTTCTATGAGGAGCCTGAGTTGCTGGCAAAGACTATTTTAGAGATGGTGAATAGGTAGCGAGTTGTGATTGAAGAATGAAAGATTGCCACGGCTTGTTCCAAGCCTCGCAATGACGATATTATATAGTCCCACTACCCCAATTTTTTGTCAGAAGGGGTTAGGTGTGGTGACAAATGAAAGAGCCTCGGATAGGACATACTATGTGTATTTCCCATTCGGGGTTCTGAGTTTGGTGCTGCAGATTGCGGCTTATCACAAAAAATACTCTAGCACCAAGACCCCAATTTTTTGTCAGAAGTCGTGAGATGTGGTGACAAATGAAAGAGCCTCGGATGGGACATACTATGTGTATTTCCCATTCGGGGCTCTGAGTTTGGTGCCGCAGATTGCGGCTTATCACAAAAAATTACTCGTGGTGGTAAGGCTCATTCTTTAATATAGTAAAAGCTCGGTATAACTGCTCGGTGAATATAGCACGCACAATCTGGTGTGAGAAGGTCATCTTTGAGAGGGATAGTTTGCTATTAGCACGCTGATATACAGCATCAGAGAAGCCATAGGGTCCGCCAATAACAAATACAAGACGCTTAGTACCAGAGGACATACGCTTCTGTATTAAATCGGCAAACTCCAAAGAGCGGAGCTCGAGGCCATGCTCATCAAGCAGCATAAGGTGGTCGGAGTCGTTGATAAGTCGAAGTATAGATTCTCCTTCGAGGCGCTTTTGCTCAGATTCGGATAACTTCTTTGTATTGCGCACATCGGCAATGGTGGTGATGGCGAAGCGCACATAGTGGTTTAGGCGCTTGGTGTACATTGCCACAAGAGCCTCAACCTCCTTCATATCTGTCTTTCCAACAACGATTAACTCTATATTCATAAATAGATTGATGTAAGCAACAAGTAATCAACGCATTACTAATTACTAATTGCTAATTTGTCTATAGGTCGGTGTTCCACTCGCCGTCAGCATCCTCATAAATGATTGCGCGGCTGTCACCCTTCGACTTCAGGAGTTCGTATGCCTTGTACATATTGTAGCCATTGCCCGCACGCTTACCAAGTGAGAAGGCGATGATACATACATGGTTCTGCGCACGATGATACATAGTCTCAACACGACGCAAGTACTCATCTACAAGCTCAGGGGCGTTCGTAGGTGTACCACCCAGTGCGCGGTTATCGGCACTCGTGGGTGATGCCACAGCGGCGCAGTCGATAACGTAGATACCCACACGGTCGCATATATCGTAGAACCAGCGGGGCTGTGGGTAGTCGGGCATAAGGCAGTTTATACCGCGCTGCTTCATAGCCTTAATCTCGCGCTCCGTAGTGGCCTTATCTGCTGCAGCATTGTACCTCTCTTTGTTGAGTGTCAAGGGCTTACCAAAGGCAGTAATCGCACCATCCTCGGTGTAGCCATACTGGGCAAAGCCCACCTTCAAGGGGATATACTCCCAGAGGATACCGCTGCGCTTTACATATAGCGTAAGGTCATAGAGCTTGGGGTTGGCAGCGCTCCAGCGATTAGGATTAGAGTGGTAGATATATGGGGTAAAATTCAAGGTGTCGCGTGTAAACATCTCAAGAGCAAGGTCGTTAACGCTATACTCCATAAGTTTACCATCGGGGGCGTAGATGTCGTAACCCACCTCTATAACCTCGTCCGAAGAGAACGAGTTGTCCGCGATAACATCGAGATGTAGCTGCGCAAAGCGGTTCAACGAATCGGGGAGCAAGCGCACGTTGAAGTCGTAGATACCCAGGCGGCGCTGCGCAAATATATAGCAATTCTCAAATTGAGCACGTTGCGGCTGTGCCATACCCTCAGCAATAGCCGCCATGTATGGTTCGTCCACAACGACAACGGCAACGATATTCGTTCCCTGGTCTAAGTAGGGAGAAATGTGCATATCTGTGGGGGTGAAGCGATCTATAGCCGAAGTTATCTGCACGCCATTCACGAAGATGGTGTAGTCGCCACCTATATTTTCAGTATGTAGGTAGGCGTTGTAGTCGTTCCACGATGCAGGCACTTCAATCTCCTGCTCGTATACGGCACGCACGCTACCCTCACCCTCGAACTGTAGTGTAGGATTGAAGGGGATATATTTGTCGTTATTTGTGCGCACATCAACCGTTGAATCCTCGCGCTTATCATAGCAAATGAACTCTGTGCGACGAACAATAGTCTGCGCCGAGGCTATGTCGAGCGACACGACGATGGCCAAAACAGCCATTATTGGGTATAAAAAACGATTTTTCATAGCTCTAATTTAGGACAAAGATACAAAAAAGCGATAAGTGTGCAATCGTTTGTAAAAAAATTAGTAATTTTGTGACCTATTGTGGCGTTATACCAACGTGGACAACGGAGGAAATAATATATAAAACGATATAATAATTATGAAACTTACACGTATCGCCGAGATCCTCAAGATGGAGGGCGACGGCAGAGAGATTACCGTAAAGGGCTGGGTAAGAACCAAGCGTGGCAACAAGAATGTAGCCTTCATCGCACTTAACGACGGTTCTTGCGTTGCAAACATTCAGGTCGTTGTAGACCTCACAAAGATTGACGAGGCAGAGCTTAAGAGCGTAACCACAGGTGCTTGCTTGCGCGTGGATGGCACACTCGTAGCATCGCTCGGTCAGGGCCAGGGCGTAGAGGTTCAGGCGTCAAAGATTGAGATTTATGGCACCGCAGACCCCGAGACATACCCCTTACAGAAGAAGGGTCACTCATTGGAGTTCTTGCGCGACATCGCATACTTGCGTCCCCGCACCAACACCTTTGGTGCTGTGCTCCGCATCCGTCACGCCATGGCTTTCGCCATCCACAAGTACTTCAACGATCGTGGTTTCTACTACTTGCACACTCCACTTATCACAGCTTCAGACTGCGAGGGTGCTGGCGCAATGTTCAACGTATCGACACTCGATATGCAGAACCCTCCCCGCAACGAGGATGGCACAGTAGACTACACACAGGACTTCTTCGGTAAGCACTGTAGCCTTACTGTATCTGGTCAGCTCGAGGGTGAGCTTGGTGCTTTGGCACTCGGTCAGATTTATACATTTGGTCCTACCTTCCGTGCCGAGAACTCTAACACACCACGCCACTTGGCAGAGTTCTGGATGATTGAGCCCGAGATGGCGTTCTACGAGTTGCAGGACGACATGGACCTCGCTGAGGACTTCCTCAAGTACCTCATCCGCTACGCTATGGAGAACTGCCGCGAGGACCTTGAGTTCATGAACAAGATGTGGGACAAGGGTCTCTTGGAGCGTCTTCAGTTCGTATTGGACAACGACTTCGTACGCCTCGACTACACCGAGGGTATCGAGATTTTGAAGGCTTCAGGCAAGAAGTTTGAGTTCCCCTGCGAGTGGGGCTGCGACCTTCAGTCGGAGCACGAGCGCTACCTCGTTGAGGAGCACTTCAAGCGTCCCGTAATCCTTATCAACTATCCTAAGGAGATTAAGGCCTTCTATATGAAGCAGAACGATGACGGCAAGACCGTTCGCGCTATGGATGTTTTGTTCCCCCAGATTGGCGAAATTATCGGTGGTTCGGAGCGTGAGGCCGACTTTGGCAAGCTTTGTGCAAGAGTAGACGAGTTGGGCATGAGCCGCAAGGAGCTGTGGTGGTACCTCGACACTCGTCGTTGGGGTTCGGCGCCACACTCAGGTTTCGGTTTGGGCTTCGAGCGTCTGCTTCTCTTCGTGACAGGCATGGGCAACATTCGCGATGTTATCCCATTCCCACGCACACCAAAGAACGCAGAGTTCTAAAGCATTATGCCTAATAAAACGGCCGGCCCAAGGCCGACCGTTTTTTAATTAGGATATATAGGACAAAAATATGGCAAATAGACTTCAACAGACCATACAGCTGCAGACGAAGATTTCGCCCCAGCAGATACAGATGATTAAGCTACTCGAGCTCCCCGCGATGCAACTCGAGGAGCGCATCAAGCGTGAAATCGAGGAGAACATAGTCCTCGAGGAGGATGTTGAAGCACACAACGACAGCGACGAGGCTCCCGAGAAGATATCTGTCGAGGAGTACCTCGGCAAGGAGGATGACACACCCTCGTATAAGGCGCGCGTGAACAACTTCTCGAAGGATGACAAGCAGCGCCCCGTATATATCACCGAGTCGCACTCTCTCGGCGAGACCCTCATGGAGCAGCTACGCTTCCGCTCGCTCAGCGAGGAGGAGCTTATCGTAGCAGCATATATCGTTGGCAGCCTCGATGACGACGGTTACCTACGCCGCGACCTTGTCTCGCTCTCCGACGACCTCGCCTTTACGCGCGGCATGGACGTCTCTGTCGAGGAGATAGAGCGCATACTACGTATCGTTCAGGAGCTTGAACCCGCGGGCATTGGAGCACGCTCACTGCAGGAGTGCCTACTTCTGCAGATGCACCGTCAGATGCTCGACACAAGCGCTAAGCACCTCGCCCTCAAGATTGTGAGCCACCACTTCGAGGCATTCGCCAAGAAGCACTACGAGAAGCTTATAGCACGCCTCGGCTGCTCGGAGGAGAACTTTCGCGAGGCTATAGAGTACATCCGCACACTCTCGCCCAAGCCAGGCAACCTCCATGTCGAGGGCGGCATCGACACCACACCCTACGTCACCCCCGACTTCGTCCTCGACACCACGGATGGTGAGCTACGCCTCGCTATGAACTCGTCGAATATCCCCGAGGTGCGTATCTCGCGCCGCTACCGCGACATGATGCGCGACATGGTGGCACCCGACGGCACTATTAAGGCTGAGGATAGGGAGGCTGTGCAGTTCGTAAAGTCGAAGATAGACTCAGCAAAGTGGTTTATCTCAGCTATTAAGCAGCGCCACGACACCCTTATGCGCACCATGCAGACCATCCTCGACTTCCAGCGCGAATACTTCCAGGAGGGCGACAAGAGCAAACTTAAGCCGATGATTTTGAAAGACATCGCCGACCGTACGGAGCTCGATGTATCGACCATCTCGCGCGTGGTGAATAGCAAGTATATACAAACCCCCTTCGGCATCATATTATTAAAATCGCTGTTCTCGGAGGGCATGCAGACGACCTCAGGCGAGGAGGTCTCGAGCCACGAGATTAAGACCATCCTTCAAGAGTGCATCGACAATGAGGATAAGCGCCACCCGCTTACGGACGAGAACCTTATGGACATCCTCAACGATAAGGGCTACCGCATAGCTCGCCGCACGGTAGCTAAGTACCGCGAGATGCTCGACATCCCCGTTGCCCGCATGCGCAAGCAGATTTAGGCAAACGGCGGCACACATAAAGAATTTAGGGAATTTAAGGAGTTAGAGGTTAGCGACAACCTGTTACCTTAGATTCCCTAAACTCATTAAGAACTCTTACTATATAAAAGGGGCTGACTAAAAAGTAACTTAGCCAGTCCCCATAACCTAAGAGAGTGAATAAAAAGATGTAGTTTTAGGCTTGCGAAGCCCGAAAAAGCGGAGTTTACTAAAGCGTAAATGAGCATTTTGAGGGCAAGCGTAACGACAAAATA
>JAZRAW010000097.1:0-8391 GCA_045634765.1 Alistipes sp. | reverse complement strand
CAGATACTTTCGCTCGGCGAATTTCGAGGCGATGGGCTGTACTTAGGCGTACTGCCCATTGATGAGATAATTCGTTAGCGGAAGTAGATGCGCTGTTATATCAACAAAGAACGACAAAATACTCTTTTTATTCACTCTCTTCCTATTTTAGATGGGATTACTATATAACATAGGCATACGACTCTACGACTCTGGCATCGCCATAGCTTCGTGCGGCAACACCAAGGCGCGACTACTACATAGTGGGCGCAAGGGTTTATTGCGCCACATAGAGAGGCAAATGGCAAGTGTCAAGGGTTACAGAGTGTGGATACACGCCGCCTCATTGGGCGAATTCGAACAGGGGCGACCCATAATCGAGCGCATAAAGCGATATATGCCCGACGCGGTTATAATAGTCACCTTTTTCTCACCCTCAGGCTACGAGATACGCAAGGACTACCCTCTCGCTGACCACGTCTTCTACCTCCCCTCGGACACACCCGCAAATGTCCGACGCTTCTTGGATATCACACAGCCCGACACAGCCGTATTCATAAAATATGAGTTTTGGCTCAACTACCTCAATGAGTTACGCCATCGTAACATACCCACCTATCTTGTATCTGCCATCTTCCGCCACTCACAGGTACACTTTCAACCATGGGGTAGACTATGGCGAGAGGCTTTAGAGTGCTACAATGCTATCTTTGTACAGGATGAGGCATCTAAGGAGTTACTTACAGGGGTGGGATATACTCGCGCCATTATAGCGGGCGACACGCGCTTCGATCGCGTAGCGGAAATTGCACAAAACAGTAAAAATCTACCCATTATAGAGCATTTCGCTATGGGGACACCTCTATTCGTTGCGGGCTCTACATGGGGCAAGGATGAGGATTTGCTTATTGAGTTGATTAATGCACACCCCGAAACACGTTTCATCATAGCACCTCACGAGATTGAAGAGTCACGCATGCAACATATCGAGCATGAGGTAGAGGGTGGCGTAGTGCGCTACACACACTCAAGCCAAAATAGCGACTTCAGCAACGTCCAAGTGATGATTCTCGACACCATAGGTCTGCTATCTTCCGTCTACGCCTACGCCCGCTGGGCATATATCGGTGGTGGCTTTGGCGTGGGCATTCACAACACCTTAGAGGCTGCCACCTTTGGCCTCCCAATAGCCTTTGGCCCCAACTACCACAAATTCCGCGAGGCACGCGAGATGATAGAGCTGGGTGCAGCAATATCCGTAGCCTCAGCAGCCGAGCTTAAAGGGTGGTTCTCCACAATGAAGATAGATGGCGAGGCACTACAAAAAGCGAGCTCCTCGGCACACGACTATACCAAGGAGCACTGCGGAGCAACAGACACCATCATGGATGTCATATTTTCAGGTGGAGTCTAATTTACGGCTATCGTAAGCGACTCCATATCACCAATTCGCTCTATCTCAAACGACGTAGTTCCCGACATTGTGAATAGTGCGGTGTGGACATCGTCATCAGCATATTCGTGCACAGCACCCTCGGCATACTCCTCCGTTACGCCATCACCCCAATTGATTGAGCCGCGCACAGCCTCACCACCCCACTTTGGCGAAGCGAGCATCTGGTTGCGATGACCAATAGCCACCTCCATGCTTGTAACCACAACACCACTTTGGGTAAGGGTAATTGCATGGCGCAACTCACCAGCCACAATAACGACATTGGTACTACGCGCCTGCTCAACATCGTTAGCCTCGATGCTAAGCACGACAACATCTACCCCATCCCTCTCAAGGATATTGTATAGGCGAAGCCAGTCTGCCTCTATCTCGACATCGAACTCCTCGTTGCAGACAACCTCAATCTCAACCTTTTGAGCCTCGTGCGAAATATTAACCTCGGTTGTCTCAACATCCAAAGTTGTGGAGGGGATAACCACGACCTCCTTATCTCTATTCTTGCAGCCCACAGCCATCACAAGCAGCGCTGCAACGATAAACGAAACTCTTCTCATAGACTACAACTCTTTGAGTGTAAACATTATACTCTTCTGCTCTACATCTTTACGCTCAAGGTAGATCGTATATGTTGCATCGCGCTGCAGCTGCCTGGTATCCAACACCATACATCCCGTAGTTATCGAAACACCCGTCTCGACATACTCGCCCAACATATAGAGTGCCGACTTTACATCATCGTCATACTTAACCACAAGCAATCCCGTCTCCTTGTCGAACGACATAGATGTTGTGTCACCAATGGGGGCATACTTGAGCACCACCTCCTCGCAAGCATTATCAGCAAATGAACGCATCCTATACCAGTTGTCGCTACCGTTGCTACGATAGTAGACGACAATCATATCACCAGCAACAATGTCGCTCTCGACGACTGCCGTCATAGCGCCGCAGCCACCGCCATAGCGAGCAGGAAGCTCAAAGCTGTGAGCCTCCGTTGCCCACGACTTAAACTCTCCATTCATGTCGCACACGCCGACACGCACCTCGCCCTTAAACTCTATTTGCGAGTAGTTGCCTATAGAGATTGACTCCACATTAAATGGTACGCCACGCTCAAACTCTGTGGTTGCAACACTGAGACCCGAAGATATGAGGCACAACCAATTCTCAATCTCACCACCACGCATAGGACGTAGACCCATAACAGCCCACTGGTCAGTATCGAAGAGGTACTCGCCGAGTAGTAGGTTGTCGAGTAGGAAGAAGCCATCATATGGACCACCCCAACCCCAGTTTACATGGAAGTAGTTGTTGTCATCAACTCCATCGAGAATAAAGGCGTGACCCGCGTTATCGGCAGTATATCCCGCATAGAAGATGGGGCAATTATCCTCTATCTCTCTGCGCAACAACGCATTCCAATACGCATCCGAGTAGTTTTCACGCATGGTGAGGCTACAAGCGGGGCTATAACCAAAGTTATGATACAAGGCCCACATATCGGGAAAGGCGCCCGTATCTACTGCAGTATACTCAGCCTTAAAGGCGTGACCGAGGTCTGCCATGAGTGTCGCAACCGCCTCTGCTTGAACGGCATTATACTCACCCTCAACATAGGTCTCAAGCATATTATCCCAGTCGTAGGCGTGATTAAGGTCGCGCGCGGGGACATCTATACACTTCATCTGCGTGGTATATGCCTCCGTAACACCCTTAGCACGCTCAGGCCAACGGTGGTGGTGCATGATGACAGCCATAGCTGTCTGCGTACAACCCGTGAGGCTATGGGCATCGCCATCTATGGGGCACTGATCGTTATATGGTGGCGTCTGGCTCCAGCGTGCCGTGTTGAGCATGATAGCACCAACAGGCTGATAACCCTCACTCCACTTCTCGGCTGTAGCCCTATCAGCCACAAGGTCGTGCTCACGAGCATAGCGCACCACAGAGTCTACATAGCGCAACCACCCCTCAAAACTGGGAGGCAACACCTCTGCCGATGGTGCAGTATACTGAGTAGAGTAGGCCAAGACTGGGGCGATGACATCATCACCCGCAACAATCACAAAGCCACTACCCGACTGCGCCGTAACGACATAGAATGTAGGCATATCATCCGCACTGCGCGTAGTACCCAATACCGAGCTATCCCATGCCACAGCGACATCGCCACTACGCGTAACGCCAAGCACCTCCTGTGCAATACCCTTTGCGACATCTGGTGACACCCTCTCGGCCTCAGCCACAAAGATTGAGGATAGAAGAGCCGCAAATAGTATAAAAATTCGTTTCATAGTCGAAAACATGAGGGGTAACCCTCTGAAAAAGAGTTACCCCACAAAATTATTTTAGATTAGGCACACTCTACTACAAGAATGGAATGACCTCCATAGAACGAGTTGTAGTAGCCTCAGTCTTAATCTCCTCAGGAATTGTGCACTTCTCGTAGACACTTGCTATAGACTGATCCTCCTGGCTATACATATTAAGTGTGTCGCCTACCTTAGCAAACTTATAACCGCAAGCCCAATTAGTGCCATCGGCATAAACACCCGTTACAATATCGCCATTGATTGTGTATGTACCAGTGTAAAGCTCGTAGTCGAATGACCATACCTGCTGATAAATCTCGAATGTGCCATCAGCGTTAAAGTTGAGGTATACATTGAACTCTGGCGCTGCATCATTCCACGATGTAAGCACCCACTCACCACTCAACTCACCTTTCTTACCACCTGTGGGGCCATTCTTCTCACCACAACTAACAAGTGCCAAGGCGAGAAGCATCACAACAGAAAATATCTTCAAACTTTTCATATCTCTAAATCAATACTTTAAGCGTTAGACAATATATTACAACCAGCCACCAGGAGTGTTAGGCTCCAAAGTACCCTCATCGTATGTTACGCCATAGCGTGCTACGAAGGCAAACTCCTGCTGAGTCGCCATACCACCAGTAATCTGACCACCACCAACATTAGTACCGCCAGCGACATACTTCAAGGTTACGAGTGCGCTACCAGGCTTTGTACAAGTGAGCATGAGCTTGCCACCCATCCACTTGATGTTCTCGATGCCAAGTGCCTCGATTGCCTCCTCCGAGATCTCGCTCTCGAGCATCTTAATCTTGTCGTTAGTGCCATCACCGATATACGATGCGATGTTAATGATAACCTCCTCACCAACAGGGATAGCGATAGCCTTTGTGCCACGCACAGCCATCAACACCTGGTAAGCATCGATAAGACCTGTACCCATCTTGTTGTTGTACGAAGCGAGGTTGAGAGTACCACCCGATACGTTTGTCTTGAAGCCTGTGAGGTAGGGGTTGAGGTTGTTAACAGAACTTACAACGATATCCTTCAACTCGGGCAATGTGAGCACGATGTTGTTATCCAAAGCGTAAGAGATAGCCAACGCTGCGATACCCGAAACATGAGGACACGCCATAGATGTACCCTGGCTATAACCATACTTGTCGTTAGGCAATGTAGAGAGCACGCAACCAGGCTCTGCCCATGTTGTAGGGGCATACTCACCACCAGGAGCTGCTACATTACAACCACGGTCGTAGTTGGTGTAGTATGTAGGAAGACCATCAGGAGCGATAGCTGTAACTGCGATAAGCTCGTTGTATGCAGCTGGGTAGCCCGCAACAGCCTTACCATCGTTACCCGCAGCGAAGATGATGATACCACCCTCCAACGCTGGAGAGTTCTGTGTCTCCATAAAGTAGTGGAACGCCTCGAGTTCTACGCCAGTCTGGCCATTCTCAAACTGTGAGTCGTTGGCAATCTGACCTGCCTGGAAGCCCCATGAGTTCTGCAAGATACATGCGCCCATGTCGGCAGCATACTCCACAGCCTTAGCTGTACCACCTGCACCAGCATCCTTACCACCAGAGAGAATCTGGCAAGACATGATCTTTACACCATCACCATTACCAGTACCACCTGCAACACCCGACACACCAATGCCGTTATTGTTTACCGCTGCTACAGTACCCGCTACGTGAGTACCGTGACCCTGGTCGCCTGAACGAGTCCAAGTTACACGACCATTGTGTGCGAAGTTGTAGCCGTGAACATCGTCAACATAGCCGTTGTTATCATCATCGACACCCTCTGTGCCGTTAGCCTCAGCCTCGTTAACCCACATATTGTCCTTGAGGTCCTGGTGAGTGTAGCAAACGCCCTCGTCAACAACCGCTACGATAACATCGTTGCGGCCTGCTGTAATCTCCCATGCGGGGAAGAGGTTGATATCTGCACCCTCCTTAGCACCAGGATATGTCTCTGGAAGACCGAGGTTACGATAGTGCCACTGCTTATAGAGCATTGGGTCGTCAAATGGTAACTCGTCGGCGCGTGTCTGCGCGAACTGTGAGGGGTCTACCTCAGTAATCTTCGCTGTGGGAGCGGCAATCTTAGTGACAAACTGTACGCGCTCAACAGACTTTAAAGCCGCGAGGCTCTGCGCAGCAACCTGCAAATCTACCTCCTCAGGAAAACTAACGGTAAACCAACGGTGCATGCCACGAGCACGCTTAACATCGCCGTTTACTTTGAGGTTAAAGATAGGCTCAATGTTTGTAGCACCAATCTCTGCTGCTACAACGTCGATAGCTGAACCCGAGCGTGTTGCGCACTCAGCATCGAGGATGCGGTCAGCGGCCTCAGCATCAACATAGATAATCAACTCACCCTCTACAGCATCGTTAGAGGTGTTGATAAACTTCTTCGCCTCCATGGCGTTAGCATCCACAGTTGCAGTCTCATCGACGGTGTTTGTTGCGCACGATACAGCGAACAAGCCAGCCAATGCAAGAAGGAAAACTTTTGTTTTGTTCATATTTGTTAATAGTTAAATTGTTTCGTCGTAGGTTAAAGTGCTCATAAACGCAAACTTCCAAGATGCAAAATTACAAAAATAACGTCAATATGCAACGACAACGTACTATTTTTTCGCGCGATATAGCTCAATTAGAGAATTTATAAGGGAGAGGGAGTAATGCGGGATTAGTGGGAATTAGGGAATATAAGGAAATTAGAGAAGTTAAGGAACTTAAGGAATAGAGCCTTTTGCCTTCCCTAAACTCCTTAAACTCCCTAAACTCTCCACAGCAAAAAATGCCGTCGATGGGTAGTACTTCGACGTACGCCCCATTGACGGCATTTATTGTTATCGGCAGTATATGTCTGCCTTATAATCGGAAATTACAAGAAGGGAACAACCTCCGCAGAACGAGTCGCTGTAGCCTCATTCATAACCTCCTCAGGAATTGTGCAAGTTTCGTAGATATAAGTTACGGGAGTTGTATCATTGCTCTTGAGAGTAAGGAACTTACCATCATCCGAAACACCACCTGTGTAAGATGTCTTCCAGTCGCCCTCATCGAAGTATGTACCGCTCAACACACCACCATCGATAGAGTACTCACCCTCGAAGAACTGATAGTCCCAAGTGTAGACCTGCTGGTAGAGTGCGAAGATGCCACCCTCGAACTTGATATATACTGAGAAGTCGTTTGCTACGCCATCTACCGATACGAGCTTCCACTCATTCTCGATATTCTCGAAGCCTCCAACAGTTGGGGCATCAGGTCCTTTACTATTGCCACAAGCCACAGCGAAGAGCACAGCAACCGCCAATGACAACATCTTAAAAATCTTCATATTATCTAATTTTTATAGGTTCTACAATTTATTACAACCAAGCACCACCGTCGTTACCCTCACGAGAGATGATTACAACATCCTTCTCCATGAGCTTACCACCTGTTGAGTTACCGCCACCTACAGAGCTACCACCAGCGATATACTTAATAGTGATAACACCGATACCGGGCTTAGTACACTTGAGGTAGATGGTATTGCTAAAGAAGTCAGCTGTAGTGATACCAAGGCGCTGCTTAACATCGTCAGTGAGAACGAACTCCTTCAACATTGTAACGTTGATGTCACCAGTACCGATGATGTTGCCAAGCTTAAGAGCATACTCCTCACCAACGGCTACGGGGATACAAGTTGCACCGCGGAGGTTCATGATAGCAAGTGTAGCATCGAGCTTACCAGTACCTACCTTGCCCTTATAAAGGTCAAGGTTAAATTGGTATGATCTAATCTTGTAATTACCATTTGGATCGATGTAAGCCTGGTGACGCTGCACATTGCCTGTAAGGCTGTTGTCGATGTTACGCACTGAAGAAGTGATTACATCGTAGAGCTGGGTGTTTGTGAGGTGAATGCCATTCTCTACAGCGTAAGAGAGCGCCAAAGCTGCGATACCCGATACATGAGGACATGCCATAGATGTACCCTGCATGTAACCATAGTCGGAGCCGTATTCACGACCTGAATATGAGTCAAAAGTCTCGGCTGGGATTGTTGAGAGCACACAACCATAGTCCTTGAAGCCATCGCTACCGATAACCTCACTTTCACCACCAGGAGCAGCTACATTACAGCCAGGACCATAGTTTGTGTATACGGTAGGATTGCCATCAGGAGCGTAAGCAGTAACAGAGATAAACTCATTGTAAGCACTTGGGTAGTTAGCTGAACCGTAGGCCTCGTTACCTGCAGCAAAAATAACCACGTTACCATCCATAGCCGAGCAACCGCTCTGCGACTGGAAGTAGCGAAGTGCTGTAAGCTCGACACCATAGTAGCCTGAAGAGTAGGCACTA
The DNA here is from genome assembly GCA_045634765.1 of Alistipes sp. Taxonomy (GTDB): domain Bacteria; phylum Bacteroidota; class Bacteroidia; order Bacteroidales; family Rikenellaceae; genus Alistipes. The sequence continues at coordinate 268 of JAZRAW010000097.1, read as the reverse complement.
TCTGACTGAGGGCCTTTTGCTGAGTTGTAACCCCAAGAGTTCTGCAAGATGCAAGCACCATTGTCTGCAGCATACTCAATACCCTTAGCATTAGTGTTGAGGTCACCTCTATCGTTACCATCGAATATCTGAATAGACATGATGCGAACACCATTACCAGAGCCATCGCCACCAGCAACACCACAAACGCCAATACCGTTGTTGTTTACCGCAGCGATAGTACCTGCTACGTGAGTACCGTGACCTGTGTCACCAACATACTCACCAT
>JAZRAW010000096.1:0-3686 GCA_045634765.1 Alistipes sp. | reverse complement strand
AAGAGCCCTCCATGAAATAGGATGTCTTAAGCTGTGCCGATGCACCTTCAGCAACTAACACAGCAACAAGAAGCAATAGGCCATAAATCAATCTTCTCATATCAACTTAAATTTTTATCGATTTCACTACTGCAAATTTACAACACATTATAGCTTCCACCAAAATTTTGAGGCCTTTTTATTTCCGCAGTCCACCTTTCAACACACTGATTTTCAATGGCTTACAAAGAGCAATTTTTCGAGTTTTTCATCTTGTTGATTTTCAAGCAGTTACAGATACAGTAAAGCAACCCATGTAACACACTGATAATCAAGGCTATTTTTAGTTGGATAATTTATTTAGCATTCCGCCTCCTCTATTCGCGAAAAAAGAGTTATCTTTGTACAAAACTATAAACTATATCTATGGGAACAACATTGAAGTATTGTCGCCGCGAGGCACACGAGGTTAGTTTTGGCGGTGTAACAATTGGCTCAAACCGCCCTATCGCAGTGCAGTCTATGACAAACACACCAACAGCAGATGTGGCACTATCTGTTGCACAGACACAGCGCATAGCTGCTGCCGGTGCCGACATTGTGCGCCTAACTGCGCAAGGTAAAAAGGAGGGCGAGGCACTCGGCCCAATCATGGAGCAGCTACGCAAAGAGGGTACAACCACAGCCATCGTAGCCGACATTCACTTTACGCCCGAGATAGCGATGATGGCAGCCGAAGTGGTGGACAAGGTTCGCATCAACCCTGGCAACTTCCGCACATCGAATGGCGAGTTGGAGCGCCTCATAGATATATGTCGCCGTCGCGGTGTGGCACTACGCATAGGCGTAAACCATGGCTCATTGGCAAAGCGCATATTTGATGAGTATGGCGACACCCCCGAGGGCATGGTGGCATCGGCAATGGAATTTTTGAGGATGTGTCGCGAGGCGAAGTTTGACAACGTGGTTGTATCGATGAAGTCGAGCAACACGCGCGTAATGGTGCACGCCTACCGACTCTTGGTTGAGGCCATGAAGCGCGAGGGCATGACCTACCCCCTACACCTCGGTGTTACGGAGGCGGGTGATGGCATCGAGGGCCGCATAAAGAGCGCCGTGGGCATTGGAGCATTGCTTGCCGATGGCATTGGCGACACCCTCCGCGTATCGCTCACCGAGGACCCAGAGAATGAGGTGCCCGTAGGTCGCATCATAGTCGACCACTTTGCAAAGCGTAGTGGCGAGTTTGAGGTGGCTTCATTGGAGCACTATTCACCCACAGCGTTCAAGCCACGCACAACAGCAAAGCCTATAGTACACAGCGAGATAACCGCAGACTACGACATCGTAGATGCCACAAGTGCCAACCCTACGCACGAGTGGCGCGCAGCAATACTCAACCGCACGGACAACCGCCCCGTGGTACTCCGTCGCAGATACGAAGAGAGCGACCCCACAATAGTGGCAATATACGCCGCAGCAGACATGGGACAGTTGCTTATTGACGGCTTGGCAGATGGCGTATGGATTGATGCCCCAGCACTCAGCGCAGAGGCTATCAACGACATGGAGCTTATCCTATTGCAGGCATCGCGCCTACGCTTCTCGCGCACAGAGTATATAGCATGTCCAAGCTGCGGACGCACACTCTACGACATACAGTCGACGCTCGCGGCAATCAAGGCACGCACATCACACCTCAAGGACCTCAAAATCGGCGTTATGGGTTGCATCGTAAATGGCCCAGGAGAGATGGCAGATGCCGACTACGGCTATGTCGGCTCATCACCCGAGCATATCACCCTCTATCGCGGTCGTGAGGTAGTAGAGCGCAACATACACCAGTCCGAGGCCCTCGACCACCTTATCGAGATTATCAAGCGAGACGGCAAGTGGCACGACCCTGAATAGTTGAAGCACTATGTCGATGAAGTCGTACAAAGCACGCGGTATAGTTCTCGGTACACTCAAGTATGGTGAGAAGGGACTTATCGTGCATATGCTAACCGATACGCACGGTCGACAAAGTTATATGATTCAGGGTGTTAAGCCCTCAGCAAAAGGGTCGAAAATGGCGTTATTGCAGCCTATGTTTGCCGTGGAGTTCGAGGGTTTGCAATCATCGAAGATGTCGCTACACCGCATGAAGGACCTTGTGCCAGGCATAGTGCTGCAATCTACCCCCTTCGACATCCGCAAGTCGACGATGTCACTATTCATGGCCGAAGTGCTATACAGACTAATTAGAGACAATGAGCCAGCACATGAGCTCTTCGACTTTGTGTGGGGTTGCGTGGCGGCACTCGACGCCATAGATGAGGGCATTGCTAACTTCCACCTATGGTTTCTCGCAAACCTTAGCCGCCCATTGGGCTTCTCACCCGATAACGAATACAGGGATGGCGCATGGCTTGATATGCGTGACGGACACTTCACACCCCACGCACTCATACCAAGCACAGCGCTAACGCCAGAGAATGCACGCATACTGCACGATATGTTGGAGTGCGACGTGCGCTACTTAGCGGAGATAGGACTCAACCGCGAGGAGCGCGTAGAGTTTCTCGACGCGATGCTTAAATACTACGCCTACCACCTCGAGTCAATACAGGCGGTGGAGTCAATAAGGGTATTAAGGGAGGTATTTTAGGCTTGGGGTGTATATAGTGTAGATAGCACCTACACAGATAGTGTAATATCACTGAGGAGATTCCCACGTCGCTTCGCTCCTCGGAATGACGTTCATGGTGTATTGTCATTGAGGAGATCCTTGAGTTCCTCTACCTTGCTCCGCCTCGGCATAACAAGTGCACTTGTTCTGCACTCGGCTTAATCGCAACGTTCACTACGTTCAGAATGACGTTGTTATGTGCGTCATTGCGAGGAGGGCATCGCCCGACGTGGCAATCTCATTCGCACTGTATGCTGAGCGAAAGCGAAGCATCTCGAGGCTTGCACTACCATCCACCGTCTCCGAGGCCTTGAGATTCTTCACTACGTTCAGAATGACATTCATAATATCATTACTAATTGCTAAATGCTCACTACTAATTCACACTTATCACACACTCCCACCCCTTGTTATATTGTGATTTTGTGATAAAGCAACGATAGCGCATACCGCCTCTTGGGTTCAGGTGGAAGTTTCTTTCTTTCGTTTTCCCTATAAAAACGAAAGAAAGAAACCTTATCCCCTCTTGGTGGCGCATCTCGCTTCCATGAGTTATCAGTGTAGTATATATAATGGATATAATAATATCACTGATATAATATATATTATTCTCTATATTCACATACCGAGTAAATACTTTTTTTGAGACGATAGGGACGATAGAGACAAAAGGGACAATAGCGAAGTCTGTATCAGCGGTTGTCTACTACCAATGATACTATCAGCAGTCATTGTCCGATACCTCTCTTGGGTCTCTCTCGTCTCTTTTGTTTCTTTTTTTCTTTTTCATAGGTAAAACGAAAAAAAGAAAATTACTCTCTTTTGTGTAACGCTATTTCAGGACAGGACATAATGCATACAAAAAAAGGGGGAGATAATCCCCCCCCTCTATACTTGATAGATTAGATTTTAGAACTCTGCGTTCTCCAAAGCCCAAGCCATTGCTGCTGCACCAGCCTCAGTAGCCTCAGCCTCATCAAGACCCTTTACATACTCCTCAAAGTCAGCTGTAAGCTCAGCTACTCTCTCAGTATCA
>JAZRAW010000095.1:0-2251 GCA_045634765.1 Alistipes sp. | reverse complement strand
GTAAATTTGCAGTAGTGAAATCGATAAAAATTTAAGTTGATATGAGAAGATTGATTTATGGCCTATTGCTTCTTGTTGCTGTGTTAGTTGCTGAAGGTGCATCGGCACAGCTTAAGACATCCTATTTCATGGAGGGCTCTTATTTTCGTACTGAGCTAAATCCCGCATTGAAGCCTACGCGTGGCTACATCGCTCTGCCTTTGGTGTCGGGCTATAGTGGTGGCTTGTACAGCAACGTGGATGTGGAGTATAGCTTATTAAATATAGATATAGCGAGTGAAAACTTTGATATGTCGCAGTTGTTGCGCAATGTGCCAAAGAACAGCATGACGAACATTCAGAGTAATGCTAATGTTTTAGGCGTAGGCTTCTATAGTAAAAGGGGTACGTTCTGGAACTTTGGTCTTAATCTGCACACAGGTGTTGATATGTCAGTGCCTAAGGATGTGTTCAGGGCGTCGCAAAGCAATGCTAATGGTCGCTATACTTTTGAGAACTTGAATCTCAACTCTACAGCCTATATGGATGCATATGTAGGTACGGCATTCTCAATAGGAGATCATGTGACATTGGGTGTGAGGGCTAAGTTCCTCGTTGGCATTCTAAACATGAACTACGATATAACAGGATGTAACATGGTGAATGGTAGTCTGGAGGATGTTACAGGCGTGGTGCATGTGTGGGATCCTGAGTATGACAGACAAAATGGCTGGAGCGATGACGCAGGTGATGTGTGGGGTAACATGAATAGCTTTGGTGGCGCTATAGACCTCGGTGTGGAGGTGTCACTCCTTGGGGAGCATTTGAAACTATCTGCTGCCGTTACCGACCTTGGTTTCATTCGTTGGTCCAATACATCGGGTATGGTTGCCCCAATAAATAATATGGACTTGGATGACCCTGAGGTGTGGAAGGGGTATAATACGCGCTTGACGTGTAATGTAAATGCAGGTGTGGAGTACAACTTCTGCAAAAATCACCTCGCTGTGGGTCTATTGTCGCACACACGAATCTATCAGAGTGGTATTGCCTCGGAGCTTACTGCGTCGTTCAACATTCGCCCAACGAACTGGATAACGCTAACGGCGAGCCACACATTTTTGAATGGTAATAAGCCAGGTGTATTTGGTGCTGCGGTGAACATCCACCCCTGTGGTATCAACATCTTTGCAGGTATGGACTATGTAGCAACGGAGTATGTTGGCACAGGACTCTATCCGTTCCAGCTTTTTGCTATTGATTCCGAGTTTATGATGCCTCGCGGAGCTAAGTCAATGAACGTATATGTTGGCGTAGGCTTCAACCTCGCACGCCCAAAGCATGTGCGCGGGGTAGAATAAATTTGTGGTAAGTAGATAATAATATAAATATAGTGTAACTATGAGACGATTAATACTTTTGGTGTTGGCGCTCTGTTGTTTGGTGCTCTCGTCGTGCGAGAAGGAACCCAAGCATAGGTCGTACTATGTGCTCTACTTCTCGGCAAGAGTTGTCGATGAGGCGGGTAACCCCATTCAGGGCATCTACTCATATCCCGAGACGAGTGCCTTCTATGGCCGCTCGGGATATAGCGACTATCAGGGTGTGATTTCGGGCTTTGTACATATCCACCCCAGCGAGTTGCATAATATCGTATTCGAGGATGTCGACGGCGAGTATAACGGTGGCGAGTACGAGACCGTCACAGTTAACATCCGCGAGCAGCTTGCAGGCCTCAACAACAAACCCGACGAGTGGGGCTTTGTCGGTAGCGATGTGGTAGACCTCGGCGATGTGGTGATGAAACTTAAGTAATAACCTATAAAACCTTATATACTATGAAACGATTGATTTATATACTATTAGGTCTGCTCGGCCTTACAGGTTGTGAGGAGCATTTTGGTGCTGTGGAGTATGGCTGTCCCAATGTTAGCTTCTCGCTCAAGGCGCGCGTTGTGGATGAGGCGGGTGTGCCCATCCAGGGCATCGAGGTGCGCACTGAGGATGGCGGATACTTCGAGTACAACACGGGCTTCTGGGACTATCAGGGCTATATTGATGCTCGCGGTAGCTTCTGGCCAGGAGCGCAGCATGGCAAGATGCAGTTCATCGACATAGATGGCGAGGCCAATGGCGGTGAGTTCGAGACGCTCACCGTGGACATCGAGAACGCAACACAGACCGAGGAGGGTAGTGGCCACTGGTATGAGGGCGCCTACGCTGCCGACTTGGGCACTGTGACCATGAAACTCAAAGAGAAGAGCGAGGAGAC
>JAZRAW010000094.1:0-13100 GCA_045634765.1 Alistipes sp. | reverse complement strand
TTCAAGATGGCTGTTTACGAGTCTAAGGGTGGCCGTCTTATCAAGGAGACCGACTTCAACACTCAGATCCCCGTACAGCGTAACCACTTGACTACTATCATCGGTGATGTGCTTACTACTGAGGCTAACATCACTATCGTTGTCAACGACGACTTCGTGGAGGAGATGATTAATCCTTCAATGGAGGTTGCTCCTGCTGCTCCTGCTGTTACTGCAACTGTTGAGGGTAACACTGTAACTCTCGCTTGGGAGGCTGTTGAGGGCGCAGCTAAGTACTTCACACGTCTCGTTGCAGTGGGCAATGTTACTTTCGAGGAGACAACAGAGCTCACTAAGGTTTACTCAGACCTTGCATGGGAGACAGAGTATACATTCGAGGTATACGCTATGAGCGAGAAGGGCATCGTTTCAGACACTGTAGCAGTTAAGGCTACTACTGAGAAGGAGCCTAAGTTTGAGCCAGTAGCTTCTGCTTGGGCACTTGTTGGTGTGTTCAGCGAGTGGAAGGATCAGGCTATGTTCACAACTCCTGATGAGAATATCGTTGTTTTGGAGGATGTTGCATTGAAGGCAGCTGAGGGCTTCCTCGTACGTAAGCCTGCAACAGAGTGGGCTGATAAGTATGGTGCAAGCAATGTAAACTACATTAAGGCAGACCACTATATCACAACAACAAAGGAGGGTGCTGATATGTGTGTTGAGGCAGATGGCACATATGATATCTACTTCAATATCTCTACTAAGGCTCTCTACGTGATGGTTGCAGATACTGACCTCACTAAGGCTACAGAGCAGACTGTAAATGGCGAGGAGCCTAAGCAGGAGGAGCCTGAGGTAACTGAGAAGGTTGTTTACCTCAAGCCTAATGCTAACTGGACAACTGATGGTGCTCGTTTCGCTGCTTACTTCTGGAATGATGGTGGCAATGCATGGGTAAGCATGACAGCTGTTGAAGAGGGTATCTACCAGGTTAACCTTCCTGAGGGTTACGACTACGGTTGCAACGTTATCTTCTGCCGTATGAACCCATCTACAACTGCTAACAACTGGAATAACAAGTGGAACCAGACTGGTGACTTGAAGGTTCCTACCGATGGCAAGAACCTCTTCACTCTTGCTGCAAGCGCATGGGATGGTGCTACTACTACTTGGAGCGTATACACACCCGCAGTTGTTGAGCCTACTGAGCCCGAGGCACTTGCTACTCCAGTTGTAGAGGCTGCGGTTGAGGGTAACGTTGTTACTTTGACATGGGAGGCTATTGAGAATGCTGGTCAGTATGGCATTACTGTTGGCACTGAGATGCCCGTATTCGTTGAGGAGACAACTTACGTCTTCACTGGCGAGTATGAGACAGAGTACACATTCAATGTTGTAGCAGTTCCTGCTGATGATTTGCAGTTCGCAGTATCTGAGGCTGCTGTTGTTACAGCTACTACTGAGGCTGAGCCCGCTGAGGAGGTTGTTTACACCACTGTAGCTGAGTTCTTGGCACTTACAGATGTCGTTCCTTCTGATGCAACAGCTGATGAGATTGCAGCTGCTCCACTTTACACTTTGAAGGGTACTATTACATCTGTTACTAACACTTCATATGGCAACTTCTATTTGAACGATGGCACAGGTGAGGTTCTCATCTACGGTCTTGTTGGCCCTAACGGTGAGCAGAAGTACTGGGCTACTTCAGGTGCTAAGGTTGGTGACGATATTACTGTTAAGACTATCCGTACTGAGTATAACAATGCTCCTCAGGGTAAAAATGCTACATTTGTAGAAGTTAAGACTCCTGGTACATTGGCATTCTGGTCATTCGAGTCAACAGCTACATCATTCCTTGCTGCAGGTGGTGAGAAGACTATCGATGTGGCTATTTATAACGCTGCTTCTGAGGTTGTTACAAAGTCTAACAACGCACAGTTCTCTGCAACATATGCTAACGGTGTATTGACTATCACTGCCGCAGAGAATACCGCATTTGAGGCTATTGACGCTGTTATCACTGTTACTTGTGGCACATTAACACAGGATATTGCTGTTTCGCAGGCTGCTGCTTCTGCATCAGGCGGTGAGGAGCAGACAGAGGTTACTGGTGAGCTCAAGTTTATTGCAGCTAACCGTACATCGTTCACAACATCTCAGCAGGTTTGGGAGGCTAACAATATTAAGCTCATAAACGATAAGGGTTCATCAACAAGCAATGTTGCTGACTATGTAAGTCCTGCACGTTTCTACAAGAGCACAAAGATTACTGTTTCAGCTCCAGGTAACATCACAACAATCGTCTTCGATTGTAACAGTACATCATACGCTACAGCATTGAAGGATTCTATCAAGACTGGTACCGTAAGCGTATCATCTGATAAGGTTACTGTAACTCTCGATGGTTCATCTAACGAGTACGTGATTTCATCTTTGACAGGTGGTCAGGTTCGTATGGATGCTATGACAGTTACTTACTTGCAGTAATTTGACTAACTCCAACTCTTGGGTGGGCAACCGCCCGAGGGACGAGGATAATGTAATCCCAAATTCAAAGGCACTCGCTTTATGCGGGTGTCTTTTTTTATGTGGGGAGGATGAGAAATTTAAGGAGATTAAAGAGGATAAGGTTTCACTCACTATACTTACTACAAATTCCTAAATTCACTGAACTTCCTGAATACATCTCGGAGAGTACTGACGTTCGACGGCTGTGCTATCCCATAGATCCTTCGCTGCGCTCAGGATGACAAAAACACAGCGAGGGGATTGCCACGTCGGGCAAAGCCCTCCTCGCAATGACAATCATACTATCACCATTGTCGCTTGTGGGCTTCGCTTTCGCTCAGTATGACAATCATAATGTCATTGATAATTTCTAATTGACCTCAATTGACTCAATCACCCCAAACTCCGTTTATCCCTTTTCAAAGAACAGCCCCACATAAGGCACAATAATTTCTGTTTTATGTTCGTTAATTCAAAAATATTGTGTAACTTTGTGCGCTTATACGCATAAGCGCAAGAAACAGCAGAAAAATGAAGCGTATTTTTGGTTATATACTCGCATCAGCACTTGTCATCGGTGGTGTAGCCTGTAGCGTTGTGAACAACGCCATAAAGTCGGGAGACCCTGAGTTTGCATATCAGCAGGCTCTCGCACTATACGAAGATGAGAAGTGGGACCAAGCATCGACACTCTTCGAGGCATGCCGCCACATATACATGGGTACTCCACGCGAAGATACGCTAACGTTCTACAACGCGCGTTGCAAGTTTAAGCGCCACGAATGGGAGGATGCATCAGTGCAACTCGACACCTATCGCCGCAAATTTGGTCGTAGCCCATTCATCGAGGAGGCTGAGGGTATGTATGCACTTTGCCACTACTACATGTCTCCCCCACCCGAGTATGACCAGACAATGACTACGCAGGCCATCATCGCCATCACAGAGTTCATGTCGCGCTACCCAGATTCGGAGTACAACACCGAGTTCAGCAACATGATTGATGAGCTCACACAGCGACTAATGCAGAAGAGCTACATGAATGCCTACACCTACTACAAGGTGGGACGCTACAAGGCGGCAATCGTAGCATTCAAAAATGCGATGAAGCGCTACCCCGAGTCGCCATACACCGAGGAGATGATGTACTATCAGACCGTATCGGCATATCGCCTTGCAGAGAACTCTATCGAGTCTAAACAGGTGGACAGATACCTCGCAATGCTCGACAACTACTACTCGTTCATCGCAGAGTATCCCGACTCAAAGCATGTGAAGGAGCTGGAGCGCATGGCAAAGAGCGCACGCAACTTCTTGGATAAGCACGAAAATACAGAGGCGCAGCAGTAGCACTAAAACGATAATTAAGACAAAAAACATATAGGACTATGGAGATTAAGAAGAACGTTCCAAACAACACCATTACTCGCAAGTTGGTAGACCTTGATTCGCCCACAGGCAACATCTACGAGAGCATTAACATCATCGCTCGTCGCGCTAATCAGATTGCTACAGAGCTTAAGACTGAGCTCAACCGCAAGCTCGCAGACTTCTCTGCGCCAACTGATAGTTCTGTAGAGGAGACATTCGAGAACCGCGAGCAGATTGAGATATCACGCTACTACGAGCGTCTTCCCAAACCAGCAATCATCGCTACTGAGGAGTTCCTCGACGGCGAGGTATACTTCCGCCACGGCGACAAGTAGTAGGGGCAACCAACACATAATTGAGATAGGATTATGCAGCTCAAAGGCAAGCATATCATACTCGGCATCACAGGCAGCATAGCAGCATACAAGGCAGCTATGCTGTGCCGTCTTTTAGTGAAGGAGGGTGCCGAGGTGCGTGTCATCATGACACCTCTGGCAAAGCAGTTCATCACGCCCCTCACGATGGCGACACTCTCAAAGCACCCCATCCTCGTGGAGTTCTTCAACCCCGAGAATGGCGAGTGGAACTCACACGTATCGCTCGGCGAGTGGGCAGATATGCTGCTCATAGCTCCCGCTACGGCTAACACCTTAGCTAAGATGACTACGGGCATTGCCGACAACCTCCTTCTCACAACCTACCTCTCAGCGCGCTCGGTCGTTGCTGTAGCACCCGCTATGGACCTCGACATGTACGCTCACATCACCACACAGCAGAACCTACGCACCCTCGCGGAGCGTGGCGTGGCCATCATCGAGCCTGAGGCTGGTGAGTTGGCAAGTGGCTTGGTGGGCAAGGGCCGCATGGCAGAGCCCGAGGAGATTGTGGAGCAGGTGAAAAGCATCCTTGCGAAGGGCGAGAATAGTAGCTTGGCGGGTAAGCGTTACTTTGTCACTGCGGGCGCAACTATTGAGGCTATCGACCCCGTACGCTACATCACAAACCACTCTACAGGCAAGATGGGTTACGCCATTGCCGAGGAGTTGGCAAGACGCGGTGCTGAGGTTAAGCTTATCAGCGGCCGCACTACCCTACCCACGCCCGCGGGTGTGGAGAGAGTAGATGTGCTCTCGGCAGCAGAGATGTACGAGGCTGCGGTGGAGGCATGGCGCGAGGCTGATGGCGCTGTTATGTGCGCCGCGGTTGCAGACTACACACCCGCCGTTGTGGCAGACAAGAAGCTCAAGAAGTCGGATGATGACCTACGCATAGAGCTTGTACGCACAAAGGACATCGCTGCGGAGTTGGGCAAGAGTAAGGAGGGTCGCACACTCGTTGGCTTCGCCCTCGAGACCGACAACGAGGAGGCTAATGCCGAGGGTAAGCTCGAGCGCAAGAACTTCGACTTTGTGGTGCTTAACTCGTTGCGCGACAAGGGCGCAGGCTTTGGTGGCGACACCAACAAGGTTACGCTCATCGACCGCAACGGACGCGAGGAGCATCCTCTAATGTCTAAGCGCGAGGTGGCAGCAGTCATCGTGGATAAGATTGAGAGACTAAACAAGTAATATATAGATGCTTAAGAGCTTAACGATAGAGAACTATGCCCTTATCGACTCGCTCCACGTTGAGTGGGACGAGCACCTTAACATCATCACTGGTGAGACGGGTGCGGGTAAATCAATCCTTTTGGGAGCACTCGGACTACTGCTTGGCGCAAAGAACGAGGGTCAGGCAACAAAAGACCTCGAGCGCAACTGCGTTGTAGAGGCCTCGTTCGATATCGCAAGGCTCAACCTGCAGCAGCTCTTCGAGAGCCTTGACCTCGAATATGAGGAGGAGGTTACCATACGCCGCGTCATAACTCCCGCGGGTAAGAGTCGCGCCTTTGTGGGCGATATGCCCGTGCAGTTAGCCACGCTCAAGGAGCTCGGTGCGCACCTTGTGGATATACACTCGCAGCACCAAAACCTTATACTTAGCTCGGAGGAGTTCCGCACTACTACGCTCGACACATTGACTGGAAATCAGTCGCTTATGGAGACATATACCGCGAAGCTTGCCGCGCTAAATGCACTACGCAGTGAGCACCGCACGATGTCGGCAGAGATGGAGTCGGCACGCAAGGATGAGGAGTGGTTGCGCTATACGGTGGAGGAGTTCCGCGCCGCAAAACTCAAGGAGGGCGAGCAGGCAGAGACAGAGCAGACATTAGCGACATTGGAGAGTGCCGACCGCATAGGCGAGGTGCTCACAACACTCCGCAATGCACTGGATGATGAAGAGATGGGTGCTGTTGTAGCTCTCACACGCTCACAGCGCGAGTTGGAGGCTTTGGGCGAGCGCTATGCCGAGGGTGCGACGATTGCAGAGCGCCTAAAGTCGGTGGTGGCAGAGCTTAAGGACCTGAGCACCACGGCGGCAGACGAGGCGGAGCGCATAGATGCCGACCCCGAGAAGTTGCAGAGGCTGAGCGATAGGCTCAACACCATCTACTCGCTCGAGATGAAGCACCGCGCAGAGTCGTATGACGACCTGCTGTCTAAGGCCGCAGCATTCGAGGCGCGCCTCGCAACGATAGATAATAGCGACACCGCACTCCGCGAGCTCGAGGCACGCATCGCCGAGGCTGATAAGGAGTGCCGCACCGCAGCACATACGCTACATGAGGCACGCGTGGAGGTGGCTAAACACCTCGAGACAAGCGTGGTAGAGACACTCCGCATGCTCGGCATGGAGGATGCACAGTTTGTGGTTGAAGTTACCGAGACCGAGGCATATACCCCTCACGGCATGGATAGCGTCGTATACCTCTTCACCGCCAACCGCACTACGAAGCCTGGCGCTGTGGAGCGCATAGCATCGGGAGGTGAGCTCTCGCGTATAATGCTGGCGCTCAAGGCCCTTATCGCCGAGAAGCGTATGCTACCAACGGTCATCTTCGATGAGATTGACACGGGTGTCTCGGGCCGCATTGCCGATGCCATGGGCGACATCATCGCACACCTTGCCGAGTCGATGCAGATTGTCGACATCACCCACCTTCCACAGGTGGCATCCAAGAGCGGAGCCCATTTTGTGGTATATAAGGAGGAGGGTCGCACCAACATTCGCCGCCTCTCAAAGACGGAGCGCGTAGGCGAGATTGCGAAGATGCTCTCGGGCAGCGAGATAACGGACGCAGCACTCAAACAAGCAAAGATACTCTTGGGTAAGTAACCTAAGAGTATTTTTTTTGAGACGATAGGGACGATAGAGACAAAAGGGACAATATGACGGAGTATGTATCAGCGGTTGTCTGCTATCAATGATACTATCAACGTTGTCGCTTGTCGGCTTCGTGGAGGTGCTTCGACTTCGCTCAGCATGACATACAGTGCGAATGAGATTGCCACGAGCCTTGCGGCTCTCGCAATGACGGTATAAAGCATCACTCTCGCTATGACGGAGTATGGCATCAACTGCTGTCAGCGACTCCCTCTGTCTCATGTTCCCCTCGGTCTCAAAAAAAAAAGACCCCGCAAAATATTGCGAGGCCTAATCTTTCTGATACTATACCCTACTACTGCACGGGGACAATGGTGGGTTGCGAGAACTTCTGCGATGCCTTAGCTGGTTTATTCTGCTGTGGTACGGTCATCATACGACCAGAGATAGGCTGAGGCTTAGGTAGGATGGTCTCCACACTCAAGAGCTCGACATATACGACAACACCCTCGTTAAGTGGTAAGATGCGACTTGCTCGGTGGCCGAATGCCTTATCAGCACCCATCCACATAGTGACAGCACCACCTTCACCGATGAGCTTCAACACCTCCTGAACATCGGGCTGCATAAACTGAGCGAGAGGGAGTGTTCTAACTACACTATTCTCTATCTCGCGGTCAATCTGCTGCATATATACATTGCGCATTGAATCGGGCATCATAGTATTATTCGCCAACTGCTCACGCTGCTTCTTGAGATTCTTGATAAACAATTCGTTAGACTCAAGGAGCTGGCCCGTACGAGAGTAGACCTCATACTTAACAGCGATAGAGTCAGTAGTGTTGACAGGTTTAACCTCGCCACCAGCATTATCGATGCGATAGTAGACACCCTTAGGTGCGTCATTTGCGTTGAGCAGAACCTCGACATCATCCTGCTGCGACACACGCTCGTACCACTGATTAGTAATTTCGGCATTATATGCAGGTAACTCATTGGAAGTATAGTTCGCGAGAGTCGTTCTAAACTCCTGCATGGTGATAGCCATAACCGAGTCTACCTCCGCCTCGCTCTCTATGACTGCCGCATCACGAATCGCCTTATATACCCAATGGAGGTTAACTGGGAGGCGCTGCTTACGCATAGAGTCCGAAACGACACATGTGAAGGCGCTAACGAACTTATCCATCGTAAACTCCTCATCATACAACGCGGGTAGCGTCAACGTATCGGGACGCTCAGTCACTACGCGGGCATTGGCCTGCTTAGCAAACATATATGGGCGTATACGCTGGCTTGCGAAATCAGTGAGATACTGATTACTCTGCTCGAGGGCATCGGCATTCGACGTTACGCTCTTAAGTTCTGCATCGAGCTTAGATATAAACTGCTCTGTGTCGATATCAAAATCTGCATTCTGTAGCGATAGTACAAGACCCAAGTTCATACCTGTAGCATAGGATAGAGTATCCATCTCTGCCTGAGGGTCGTTATAAAGGCGCGACACCTCTCTATCGAAATAGAACTCTTTTGGCTGCTCCTGTACGGCGGCATCATTGCACGAGGTCAACGCAACCAATAGGGAGGCAAAAATCAAAATTTTCTTCATAGTCACTTATTAATTATTATCGTTTTTCTACATCAATAAGCCACAACTCATAGTATAGAATTGTGTTGGGGCCAATACCTAATGAGTCACAACCATCGGCACCAAAGCCGAGCTGCGAGGGCACCCACGCCTCAATATGACCACCTCTACCGATGAGCTTTACAGCCTCAAGCACGCCCTTGGGCAGGTCACCCGCAGCGATACGCAGTGCTCCACTATGATAGTATGTGGTGTCAATAACAGCGCCCGACATATCGAGCAAGCGATAGCGCACCTGCATTGTATCGCGGTTGTTGCGTACGTTATACTTCAAATCGCCGAGGTTTACGACCTTATATGTGAGGCCTGAGTTTGTTGCAACAAACTTACGGTCGTGACGACGAATCTCCTCGAAATACTGATTCTCGAACTCTCTGATGCGCTCATAATTATCGTAGTTCATATATTTCAAAAATGCCATGCGCGCCTCCTCGTCGTTGAAACGGGGGTTACCATTGTACGCATCACGCAGACCCTCACACACCATGTCTACATTTAGCAGAGAGTCTGTGGCGATAAGGTTACGACCGATGTTCATGCCCAAGACATAGGACATAGAGTCGGCACTCGTACGCATCTCGGGTTGCGACTGTGGCTGCGTATTACCACCACACGCCACCAACAGCAAGAGCGATAGTATCGAGATAAGTGTTCTTCTCATTAGATTTATCTTAAATTTATTACGTTAGAACGGAAGGAAAATAAGCTGCACAATGATGTATACGGGGAGCAACACCACGAGCGTAAACTTCAAAATATAGCCGAAGAATGATGGCATCTTTACGCCCTCCTGCTCGGCGATGGCCTTGACCATGAAGTTGGGACCGTTGCCAATGTATGTCATGGCACCAAAGAATACCGCACCCAAAGATATTGCCTGAAGTAATATTGCGGGGATGCCAGCAACATAGTCGGGCTGAATATCGGCATATTGTCCAGCTGCCAAGGTGTGGAATGCCACTGCCGTAGGTGCGTTATCGAGGAACGACGATAGTGCTCCCGTAGCGTAGAAGAACTGCCACGACTCGGTAAGACCCAACTGCTCGGCATTGGCTCTAAGATACAACATCGCGGGGGTCATCGTGATGAAGATGCCCACAAAGAGTATCGCAACCTCCGAGATGGGCTCCCAAGTGAAGTTGTTATCCTTGCGTATCTGTCGGCGTGTTGTGAACCACGACAAGAGGATGATGACAGCAAGGGCTATCTCGCGCAAGAAATAGATTGGCGAGTGCATATTCTCCATTGCGGGGATGTAGTTCGAATTGAGGAACAACACCGAAGCGATGACCATACCCAAGTAGAGGAAGTTGCGCATGCCCTGAACCTTTATAGGCTCCTGCTCCTTTAGGTCGCGTAGTTTCGCATCAGCAGGCTCCTTAGCGTAGAAGTGGCGGTCGACAACCATATAGAGGGCCAAGAGCAACACTCCTACGGTAAGCCACTGTGGGAACATCGTAGAGAACCACGCAAAGCTTGCACCACGCAAGTAGAGCAAGAACAATGGAGGGTCACCAAGCGGCGTTAGCAGACCACCACAGTTTGCTACTAAAGCAATAAAGAATAGCACGGTATGCACCTTGTGTGTACGCTGCTGGTTAATCTGCAACAATGGGCGTATGAGCAACATAGCAGCACCCGTAGTACCCATCAGCGAGGCCATGACAAAGCCTGCGCCAAGGATAAAGGTGTTGACGATAGGCGTAGCAGTAATATCGCCACTTATGCGTATGCCTCCCGTAACCACGAAGAGCGCCAAGAGTAACATCACAAAGGGTATGTAATCGTAGAGGATGTTGTGCACGATAGCGCCACCCAAGCCAAACGACGACAACAGAGCCACCGTAACTACAGAGATTACTGCTGTGAATATTAGCTTATTACGATTCTTCTCCCAGAAGTGCTCCGCTACAAGCGGTGCAATCGCTATGGTGAGCAACATGATGGCAAAGGGAATGACCATCCATAGCTCAACATTAATTTCTCCGTGCATAATAGTTATAGTTTAGGGTTCTACTATATTACAATACCATTGGCGCATCGTGGTTCTTGAGCGCCATGCTACAGATGTTGTACAGAAGACGTGACGCAATTGCTGCACCCGTCTTATCATCCATATCGGGCACCACCTCCGATAGGTCGAAGCCTACAATCTTACGACCCGAATCCACAATCTTGCCTAAGAGGTATACAACCTCGGGGAAGCGTATACCGCCCGCCACAACCATGCCTGTGTGGGGTGAGCACTCTATGGTTAAACCGTTAATGTCGAGCGATACATATACATTCTCGGGCAACGACTCCACAATATCGGCTACTATGGTTGACCAAAGCACACCCTCGAAGTGGCTCGACCATATAGACTGACCTGTAACGAGTTTAATACGAGAATCGGACTCGGCACGTCTCCACTCCTCAGGGCTAAATGCTCTTACACCAACACCGACAAGTCTCTCAACCTGAGGGGCATCGCGCAAGACATTATACATTACCGAGGCGTGCGAATACTCAAAGCCCTGATGACAACGCTTAAGGTTGCAGCTCGAATCGATGTGCAATATGCCCAACGAGCCATGGTGCTCCGCGACAGCGCGTATGTGACCATATGCCGCAGACTGGTCACCACCCACAAGGCCTACAATTTTATTCTTCTTGAGCCAGCACATAGACTGCTCATACACATTGTTATTGAGCATCTGGAATCCCTCGTTTACCCTGCGGAGGCTACGCTCATAGACAAGGTTGTCGAAGGTTGTTCCACCATGCTTCTCATATACTTTAAGAATGCGCTCGGCATCAGAACGTAGGCGGTGCGACATATCCTGAATCGTGTAGTCAATGGGCACGGTGGCTATACCTTTGCGCCAACTATCGGGTGCCATAGGCTCGAAAAAGTCTACAGAACGCGATGCCTCGATAATAGCATCAGGGGCATATGAGCTACCATTACGCACCTTAAGACTCAAATCCCAAGGCGCAGATATAAGCACCAAAGCAGCCTCTTCGGGCTCAAGTGGAATACCGAAGTAGTTACCATTATCGGGAATCGCTCCATTGGGGTCAAACTTTATACGCTCCATATCTCTAAAATTATATCTTCTGTAAGCCAAAATATCGTGCAAATTTAGCATTTTTTTTGTAGAAAATATCTATATTTGCTAAAAAATTAAACGCCACTCACAACAAACCCTATGAAAGTTATCATAGATAGTGCCATACCCTACATACGCGGCGTAGTAGAGCCCTATGCCGAGGTTGTCTACTGCAAAGCTACAGAGATAGATAGCATCGTTGTACGCGATGCTGACGCACTCGTAATACGCACACGCACAAAGTGTTGTCGCGAACTTTTAGAGGGGTCAAGAGTGAGTTTTATCGCCACGGCAACCATAGGTCGTGACCACATAGACGAGGAGTATTGCCGCGCCGCAGGCATAGAGATAGCCTCGGCTGCGGGATGCAATGCCCGCGGTGTGCTACAGTGGGTGGCAGCAGCACTTAGGCATGTCGCTGAGAGCGACGGCAAGCGACCTGAGGATTACACCTTGGGCGTCGTTGGCGTGGGTAATGTGGGCAGCCTTGTTGTGGAGTATGCCCGCCACTGGGGCTTTAACGTATTGATGTGCGACCCACCCCGCAAAGAGCGCGAGGGTGGCGACTTCTGCTCTATAGATGAGATTATTCACCAAGCTGACATCATAACCCTACACACCCCATACGACGACTCTACCCACCACCTCATAAATGGCGAGCGCATTGCCGCCATGCGACCCGATGCCGTGATATTGAACGCCTCGCGTGGTGCCGTAGTGGACAACCACGCAGTGGCAGAGAGTAGCCACCGCTACGCCTTTGATGTGTGGGAGGATGAGCCCCACCTCAACCACGAGATACTACATCGAGCCATGCTTGCAACGCCCCATATCGCGGGATATTCACAACAGGGTAAGGCAAATGCTACAGCTATGAGCATTAATGCTTTAGCACGCCACTTCGGTCTACCACTCGACACATGGCGACCAGAGGAGGTCACACCCACCACACCACGCCTTATAGATTGGGATGAGATGTGCGCGACGATAGACAGGTATTGCGACATTGTAGCGGAGACCTCAATATTGAAGAGCCCCCCCGAGCGTTTCGAGACCCTAAGGAACGAGTACCGCTATAGGGAGGAGTACTTTTAGAATGAGTAATGAGAAATGAGTAATTAGTAATTACAGTAAGAGCGTCATTGCGAGAGCCTTTAGGCTCGTGGCAATCTCATTCGCTGTACTTTGTCATCCTGAGTGCAGCGAAGGATCTATGGGATAGCACAGCAATCGAACGTCAGCACTCTCCGAGAGATTCTTCACTACGTTCAGAATGACATAGTGAGTGTTCAGAA
>JAZRAW010000093.1:0-2903 GCA_045634765.1 Alistipes sp. | reverse complement strand
ATTGTAACTGATTGATTTTATGCGACATACGCTCGACCTACATATGTGCTTTGTAATATGGAAACAGCCTCTTATGGCATCTCCTCAAGGATAACCCTTGCATTTGCACTATCTAACTTGGCAATCTTTGAGCGTAAACGCGATTTTCGCGTTAGAATATTGCTTGTTGTCTCGCCAATAAATATGCTAATACTCTTTGCCGAGAAGCCCGCATAGATGTAGCAGAGTAGGGTAATATCTCGCTCCGAAATATTAGGTATCTCTGAACGCACCAAACCGATTACATTACGCTTATATGTATTCACAATCTTTTCGAGTTGGGCAACTGCCCTCTTATCTGTGGCGAACTTATCTATCTCCGACTTCACCTGCTTAAAGATGTTCTCCTTCTCCTTGCTTACACCCTGCGTCTCATAGTAAGTGTTGCTCAACTTATCCAACAACTCATATTGCTTCTCGAAGAGTTCGGCAATCTGGCGGTGCATATCGCTGACCATAGAGTTGTGTGCCTCCTCTTGCGAAGATATATGCTCCGAAATCGCCGACAACCTATCCTCTCTATCGCGAATTGCCGACTGCAACTCCGAAGATAGCACCATATACTTGCTAATCTCAAGGTCTTTGGATAGCATACGGTGACGAATATACATTGCAACAACTATCAATACCAACAGGGCTATTATACCCAATGTTATGTAGAGTTCTCTATCCTTCTTTAGGCGATAGGCATTATACTCGGCTTGTTGCTTAAAATACTCCTTCTGAGTAGTCTCAATAGGCTGCTTAAGAGAGCTGCGCACCTCTCTATTTTGGAGTTTCACACCCGCCTCAAAGTATTGCAATGCCTCCTCTGGCTTACCGACACGCTTCAATATATCGGCCTGAGTAAGGTATACATTTATCGAGTCCTTGGCATTGTTGGTATTGCTCCACGCACGACCGATAAACTCCTCCATTCTATCATACTCCCCGACCTCGGCATAGTAACTTGCGATTGAAATTAGAGAGCCAGAACCAAATTGAGAGATATCGTAGCGGTTAACTAAGGCCTCAACGATGCCTCCACACTTATCAACGGCATCAATATCATCGCACAAAAATACGATGTTCTGGTAGCATACCATTTCGAGATAGGCATCGTGCAGTTTGAGAGCCATCTGCAAAGCCTCGTTGATATACTCTATACCCTTAGCGTTATCCTCCAAGTTCCAATATGAAATACCTATATTCAACAGAGTATACGCGGCGTTCGACTCCACTCCTTCGCTTATATAGTAGTCATACGCCGTCTGATACGCCTCTAAACTCTTTGCATAGTCGTAGTTATTGCGATAGATATTACCTATCTCGTTATGCAACTGACCAGCCCAATAGTGATTATCTATTCCTCCCAAAAGTTCCTTAGCTTGTGCATAGGCAATCATTGCCTGGGTATCATTACCTTGATTCTGGTAGATTCGTCCCTGAAGGTAGTATGTTTGAAACTTATCAGTTGTTGTTCCATTATCCTCGTAATAGTCAATAGCGGGTTGTAACACCTCGAAATCGGTTTTGTAGATATAGTTTTTATCAAGAGCCATCGAGTATAGCAAGGCGTGCTTCGCTCGCTCCTGCTTGCCTGCCAATTCCGAGATATCAATCTTCTCAAGAGCAATCAATGCGCTATCGGGATGCTCAACTATGTAGGTTTCAATATGGGACAATGTATTCCAATGCTCCGAGTGGCTGTTGCACGCCACCAAGCTAAGAACAAGAATCAGTATTATAAAAAGTCGTCTCATAGAAGTCATTTTATCCGCCACAAAGATAAGATAATTTAACAGATTATTACTATATTTATTCGCTCGCTATTATACCTAATTCTAATTTATATTAGAAAAATTTGGTAGACCATCTAAAAATTCCTACATTTGCTGAGGAAAACATACGCTTTTATAGGCTATTTTGATGGATAGATTGTCAACATACCCCCACTTGACAGCTCCTAATTATCATAGCAAGGAGAGGGCATGTTGTGCCTATAAGTCAACCAATTACACATCAACATACCACACATTCATTTTATACACTTCCCCGCCACTATACCGTTGCGGGTAGTACTCTTTTGTCGGTCTACCATTTGACCAATATTGGGGTATTTATCGTTGCGAATCACTCGCGCACGTGTGCGTGTGGTTACTTAAACAGAAAATCATTCAACTCTTTTTTACAAACAATTTTAAATTTTCACTAAAATGAAAGCTAGATTTATTGCTTTGGCTGCATTGGTGCTCGGTTTGGCATCATGTCAGCAGGAGTTCAGCGGCGTTACCCCCGTGGGTGGCGAGGTTGACTTCCAGCTTCAGGTCGACGCTCGCGAGCTTGCAACACGTGCAGGTGATAGCGTCGAGAACCCCCAAAACTCAAAGAATAGTGCCTTTGGTGCTATTGACTACTACCAGGGTACTGACTGGAGCCAGGTAGACCTCCGTTACTCTTTGGAGGTGTACGATGCTGATGCATTGGACAAAGCTCCTGTTAAGGACCGTCAGGTTGTTATCGTTGACGCATACGAGCCCGTGACGTTCGACCTTCGTCTTGTACCTAACCGCGACTACCAGTTCGTAGTATTCGCTGACTTCGTACCCGAGGGCTCAACAGCTACAGTAAATGATAAGACACTTGTCGAGCACAATACTAAGCTCGGTTTGCACCACGATATCAATGGCACATTGCAGAACATCTCAATCAATGCTGATGCTATCAACGATGAGTCTACAGATGCTTACTTCTACTCAGACGTTATCCGCGTAGAGAACTCTAAGGGTGAGTCTATCGTTTTGCAGCGTCCTTATGCTAAGGTTCGCGTTATCGCTACTGACCTCCACGAGCTTAACCTCAACGTAGAGCCCACATCTGTTGTA
>JAZRAW010000092.1:0-7011 GCA_045634765.1 Alistipes sp. | reverse complement strand
TGTATGAACAGACCGTTTACCACCTCGTGCAGTGTGCCGTCGCCACCTACGACGATGATATGGCGGTAGCCCGCCTCCACGGCCGACACCGTAAGCTCCGTGGCGTGCCACTTATGCTCGGTGAAGACCGCCTCGCAGGCGATGCCGTTGTCGCGCAACAGCTTCGATATCTGCGGGTAATCGTCCAATCCCTTTCCGGAGCCGGAAATGGGATTGACGATTACAAACCACTTTACGTTACCTTCAATAGTGGGTCTATCGAGTGTCTGAGGTTTCATTCTCAAACGTTTAGGTTGTTGTTGCTAAATTACTTCTTGGGTGCGTTGCGTATGGTGTTGAGCATGAAATCGTAGAACTTCTCAACCGATGCAATCTCCACCTTCTCGTCGGGTGAGTGGGGGTAGCAGATGGTCGGGCCGAACGAAATCATATCCATGCCGGGATACTTCGCGCCGATGATACCGCACTCCAAGCCTGCGTGGATAGCCGTAACAGAGGGCTTTGTGCCGTAGAGCTTCTCGTAAGAGTCGAGCATCGTGTGCAGGATGGGCGACTTCATGTTGGGGTTCCAACCGCTGTATGAGCCTGAGAGTTCTACATCAGCACCTGCCAACTCAAATACAGAAGAGATAGCACCTGCCAACTCACCCTTCTCAGTATCTACCGATGAGCGCAACAAGCACTTAACCTCGATTGTAGAGCCGTTAGAGACAACGATAGCCAAGTTTGATGATGTCTGAACGAGGTTCTCCATAGCGATAGACATGCGCTGCACGCCGTTGGGGCAACCGCATACCGCACGAATCAAAGAGTGTGACTCAAGGTGTGGGATAATCATCTTAGGACACTCAACCTCCTCTGCGAAGATCTCGATAGAGTCCTCGATGCCCTCAAACTCCTTGATGATAACCTTCTCGTATGACTTAACATTAGCCTCGAAGATAGCCTTCTCAGCCTCGCGTACTACAACTACAGCCCATGCCTCGCGGGGGATAGCGTTACGCATGTTACCACCCTCTACTGCTGCGAGCTCCAAGCCGTAAGACTCAGTCTCCTGACGCAACAAGCGGAACAACACCTTATTAGCGTTAGCGCGCTGTGTGCCAATCTGGATACCAGAGTGACCACCCTTAAGACCCTTAACAGTAACCTTGTATGCAGCGAACTTACCCTCAAGAGGCTGCTCACGATATTTGAACGTTACGTTCACATCCATACCACCAGCGCAACCTACATACAACTCACCCTCAGTCTCAGAGTCGAGGTTGAGCAAGATATCGCCCTTAAGCATACCACTCTGGAGGCCAAATGCGCCATCCATACCTGTCTCCTCAGTAGCTGTGAAGAGGCACTCCAATGGGCCGTGTACGAGGTCAGCATCCTCCATAGCAGCCATCGCAGCAGCCAAACCGATGCCGTTGTCAGCACCGAGAGTTGTGCCGTTAGCAGTCACCCACTCACCATCGATATATGCCTCGATGGGGTCAGTAGAGAAGTTGAACTCCTTGTCGTTGTTCTTCTGTGGCACCATGTCGGTGTGTGCCTGAAGGATGATACCCTTGCGGTCCTCCATACCTGGAGTTGCAGGCTTGTATACATAGACGTTCTGCGCCTCGTCAACCTTGTGCTCAAGGCCGAGCTCCTCAGCCCACTTCACGATGTATGCGCGGATTGCATCCTCCTCATGTGAGGGGTGGGGAATCTCACAAATTGCAGCAAAGTGCTTCCACACCAATGCTGGCTTCAAACCTTTCAAATTCTTGTCCATAATCACTTAATCTATTAGTTGTTAATTACATTATTGTTACTCTTTGTTAGTGTGCTTGAGGCTATTCTCAAGCTCCTCGCGCTTGTCGAAGGCATCGACAATGTACTTCACCAACCTATGGCGCACAATGTCGCGCTTGTCGAACTCTACGATGCCTATGCCATCGATATTCTTGAGCGTATCCATAGCTCGCGTAAGACCGCTATCCGAGCGACGAGGTAGGTCAATCTGCGTTACATCGCCCGTAACGATGAACTTGGCGTTGCGACCCATACGCGTGAGGAACATCTTTATCTGCGAGAGCGTAGTGTTCTGCGCCTCGTCCAAGATTACGAAGGCGTTATCCAACGTGCGACCACGCATATACGCCAATGGAGCTATCTGCACCGTGCCCTCCTCGATATACTTCTGCAACTTGGCAGGTGGTATCATATCGTTGAGCGCATCGTACAATGGCTGCAAATATGGATCGAGCTTCTCCTTCATGTCGCCAGGTAAGAAACCGAGTTTCTCTCCCGCCTCAACCGCTGGGCGCGTGAGGATGATGCGACGCACCTCCTTCTCCTTAAGTGCGCGTACAGCCAAGGCAATCGCCGTATATGTCTTACCCGAGCCTGCGGGACCCACGGCAAATAGCAGGTCGTTACGCTCGGCAAGTTTTACGAGTCTCTGCTGGTTAACGGTGCGAGCACGGATAATATTGCCATTGTTACCATATACTATAGCATCTTTATCCACTGCGGGTGGCTCTGCCGAGAGCTCCTCGAGACTTGACGAGAAGGCCTGCGACACCACCTCCGACGATATGTGACCATACTTAATGTAGTACTCCACCAGAGCGTTCATCCTACGCTCAAAGGCTGCCACATCGCTACGCGCACCGAGGGCCTTAATCTTGTCACCTCGCGCTACAATCTTTAGCTTGGGGCATAGCTCACGCATCTGCTCAAGGTAGGCATCCTGCGCACCATACAACTCGCGGGCATCGACACCCTCGACCAATATCTCTTTTACTATCTCTTCACTCATAGTCTAGTTTATCAAACTTAAAACAACACCGTAACGCCAGCTGTCACCCTATATGAACGCGTTGTAAACTCCACACCCTCAAATTGGTTGACACTACTCTTCAGAGGGTGCACATAACGCGCCTCGATGATAAAGTGGCGGCCAATGCCAACGCCTATGCCTGCAGCCAAATTCCAGGTGGGGCTAACAGGACCAAAGAACATTGTTTCGCCATTATCTGTGTACTCCGCGTGGCTCATAACCGTAAATAGCGGACCTGCACTTATGCGCAGATGGTTATACGCCATGCGCAACGACAAGAGCAAGGGGATATCTATGGTGCGTGTTTTAACCTTGTGACTATCCTTGGGTGTTGCAGCATCTATCGAACCACCCTCATAGTTTATCTCGGTCTCAATGGCGAAGTTGCGACCTATACACACCGCCATATCTATGTGGCCACCTATGCCGAAGCGAGGCTTTAGCTGCACATCTCCTGGCGAAAGCTTAGCCATGCCAGTATACGAAGCACCAGCTCCCACACCCCACTCCATACGCACCTTTGGGGCATCCTGCTGTGGGTAGAAGCCATACTCCATACTTTGCGCAAAGGTCTTTGTGCCGCCCACTGTGAGAGCCATGACAACCACTATGGCTGTTACTATATATCTAAACTTACTCTTCATCTCCAATATTAACGGGAGTTAATCCTTCAAAGTTACTCACTTTTGATAAAATAACAAAAATATTAAGTAAATATTTTATAAAGTTTCCAAATTAGAAGGATTTTACTTATATTTGTAGCATAATAGTTAGATTATAATAATATAAGATATAAAGCTATGAGTCTTGTTGCAATTGTAGGTCGCCCCAATGTGGGTAAGTCTACTCTTTTTAACCGTTTGGTAGGTCAGCGTCAGGCTATCGTTGATGAGACTGCCGGAACAACACGCGATCGTCACTATGGTAAGACCGACTGGAACGGTAAGGAGTTTTCTGTAATCGATACTGGCGGTTACACTGTTAATTCGGAGGATATATTCGAGGATGAGATTCGCCGTCAGGTGATGCTTGCCATCGAGGAGGCAGACCTAATCCTTTTCCTCGTTGAGGTGCGCACAGGCATCACCGACCTCGACATGATGATGGCAGATATTCTTCGCCGCTCAGGCAAGAAGGTACTGCTCGTGTGCAACAAGGTCGACACCTATGACCTCATCTACTACTCTCACGAGTTCCACTCTTTGGGTCTCGGCGAGCCATTCTGCATCAGCTCAATGTCTGGTAGCGGTACAGGTGACATGATGGATGCCATCCTCGCCAACTTGCCCGAGGATACACATGCCGAGTATGACGCATCGCTTCCTCGCATCACCATCGTGGGTCGCCCCAACGTAGGTAAGTCGTCTATGACTAACGCATTGCTTGGCACCGAGCGTAACATCGTAACAAATGTTGCAGGCACAACACGCGACTCCATCCACACCCGCTACAACATGTACGGCATGGACTTCTACCTTGTCGACACCGCAGGTATGCGCAAGAAGGGTAAGGTTACCGAGGACCTCGAGTTCTACTCTGTGATGCGCTCAATTCGTGCCATCGAGAACTCAGATGTCTGTGTGCTTATGCTCGACGCGGAGCAGGGCATCGAGTCTCAGGACTTGAATATCCACAACCTCATCGTGCGCAACCGTAAGGGCTGCGTTGTCGTAGTGAACAAGTGGGACCTCGTGGAGAAGGATAGCAACACCATGAAGGTGTGGCGTGAGTTCTTGGAGAAGAAGCTCGCACCATTTAGCGACATTCCAATCATCTTCACATCAGTAATCAACAAGCAGCGTATCCTCGATGTGCTCCAGGCAGCAATTCGCGTATATGAGTCTCGCAAGCGTCGCATCTCTACATCGGAGCTCAACGACTTCTTCTTGCCTCTTATCGAGAACTACCCTCCCGCAGCAACAAAGGGCAAGTACATCAAGATTAAGTATGTGACACAGCTTCCCACGCCTACGCCACAGTTTGCATTCTTCGTGAACTTGCCACAGTACATCAAAGAGTCGTACCGTCGCTTCCTTGAGAATAAGCTTCGTGAGCAGTGGGACTTCTCGGGTGTACCCATCCAGATTTACTTCCGCCAGAAGTAAAACCGTAGGGGCATAACGCGTGTCGTGCCAATAAGAGGCTACCAACTTGTGATTCGCATTATCCGTCGCAATTACGGGGAATCACATGGCGGGTAACAAAAAAAATAGGCGGTAGCAAAAAAAAAAATGTTGTAGTCGGTGATAGGTTTCGCGTTGAAGCGCTCTCTATATATACAGAACGCTCAACAAGAGCAGCACAAACGGAGAAAGTAAACACAAATAATTAATAACTAAAAAAACTACTACTATGAAACAGTTCTTCTCAATCATGGCATTGGCAGTGGCAATCTTCACTGTTAACACTGCATCTGCTGCAAGCATCGACAATGAGTATGCAAACGGCGACAAGAAGTCTACAACAGAGCGCGTTAAGGCTCACTCTACAGATGTATACAACGTAGAGTTCTATGGTGGCGAGGAGGTACGCGTAATCGTTATCGGCGATGGTGACACAGATCTCGACCTCTACATCTACGATGAGAACGACAACCTTATCGAGAGCGACACTGACAATTCGGACACTTGCGTATGTACTTGGACACCAAAGTGGACTGGCGAGTTCAGAATCGAAGTTAAGAACCTCGGTAGCGTATATAACGAGTACACCATCAGCGTAACTCAGTAATCTACACCGCGAATATTTAAGACTCTCCCCACGGAGGGTCTTTTTTTTGCTCCGATAATTCGGGATATATCAGAAGATATCAGAAGCAATACTCAGCAAAAATGCCACCAATGGGTTGTATGACGTACGTCCCATCGGTGGCAATCTTTGTTAGGGGCCGCAATCGACCCCTTATCACAATAAATTATCTACCAGACTCTGCAATCTTATGGCGAATCATATTGTTAAGGTTCTCCGCATCGAGGAGCTCCTCAAGAGTTATATGCATGCGGTAGCGCCAGTAGTGGCGTGAGTTTGCAGGCACATTGATACGCTCATCGTTGGGGTTCTCGCGGCGGAGGTTACCATCCATGGCAATCCAATCCTGGAGAGGCAACACAGTGAGCATTGCGGGAGACTTGAGGTGCATAGCCACCACCTGCTCGCAAATCCATGGCTCGCAGAAGTAGGGAGCCTCACCCCATGCGCCAAGCACCTGGTTGTAGAAGCGCTGCGTAACACCGCGGTCCTCCTCCCACCATGCACGCAAAGGATTCATGTCGTGAGTACCTGTAGTACAGATTGAGAGGTATGGGTAGTCGTATGTTGAGCCGAACTCCACCTTAGAATCCTTGGGCATGCGCTGAATCTCGAGAGAGAGAATCTGCTCACCCGCCATGACTGAAGGTACGCAGTCGGGAATCATGCCGAGGTCCTCGCCACATACGAGCATGCCTGTAGCCTCAGTAAGAGGTGGCAACTTCTTGAGTGCCTCCCACTTCCAGAAGTCGTTGTGGCGGCGGGAGAAGAAGTCGTTATATAGGCGGTTGTAAGCCTCCTTCTGGTCGTCCGAAAGCCAGCGATAGCAGTCGGTGTTGTATGCCGAGATGCGTGGGTGGTAGTGACCCTGCTTAATCTTATCCTCCACGAAGAGCATGTTATCGGTCTCGGCAATGTTGCCCACGTGCCAGTGCTCGAAGTTAAAGCCGTAGCCACGAATCTCGTCAATGCTATATGGCAATGCGGGGTTGAAGCGACCGAGCAATGCGTTCACGGCGTTCAACGGAATCTCCCAGATGCGGAAGAAGCCCAAGATGTGGTCGATGCGGTATGCGTCGAAGTACTCCGCCATCTTCACGAAGCGTGCCTTCCACCATGCGTAGCCATCCTCGGCCATCTTTGCCCAGTTGTATGTTGGGAAGCCCCAGTTCTGACCCATAACAGAGAAGTCATCGGGTGGCGCACCCGCTGAAGAGTCCATATTGAAGAGCTCGGGGTATACCCATGCGTCAACGCTTGTGCGAGAGATACCGATTGGAATATCACCCTTCAAAACCACACCCTTAGAGTGTGCATAGTCGCGCACCTCGCGCAACTGCTTCGAGAGGTGATACTGCACGAAGTAGTGGAATGCCACAGCCTCAGGGTTCTCCTTCTCATATTTCGCAGCCTTAGCCTTTGTATACTTCGCCATAGCACCCCAC
>JAZRAW010000091.1:0-17186 GCA_045634765.1 Alistipes sp. | reverse complement strand
GGTATCTTGCATATTAGGAGTATCAGTCTTTGCTAAAGATTCTATCAGAGATTTGCTGGCTGACAACACAAAATCAACAATTGATAACCAAAATGTCAAAGAACCGGAATTGTTTTAAAATTTATTGCATCAGTACTAATTGCTAATTGCTAATTGTCTTATGAAGCCATATAGAATAGATACTACGGAGCACTTCGAGGCCGATATGCTTGGTGAGGTGAGGGCAGGGTTTCCTTCGCCTGCGGATGAGGAACCACACGAGAAACTCGACCTTGTGCGCCTCTTGGTGCGCCACCCCGCCTCCACGTTCTTCTTTCGCGTTGGTGGCACCTCGATGGTTGAGGCCGACATGGATGAGGGCGATATAATCATCGTTGACCGCTCCATAGAGCCATATAACGGCTGCTCGGCGGTCTGCTATATAGATGGTGAGTACACAGTTAAGCGTGTAGAGATGCTCGATGGTAGCGTGCGCCTAATGCCCGCCAATGAGCAGAACACGAAATATAAACCTATCGAGGTGCAACCCGAAAACCAGTTTATAATCTGGGGCGTTGTAAGCTATGTAATCAAGAAGATGTAAACTGCATGCCATCAATAAAAAACAGCACCTAAAACATAGATGCTGCTTTTGTGTTGATATGTAGATTTATTTCTTCGGTTTAGACCACTGAGCGTGGATGCGCTTCGGAAGCTCACTATACTTCATTCCTACCATCCATACAAGCGTGCGCTGCATTGCCACAAAGCAAGCAATCATAATCACAACACCCAAGACATAATCCGATGCCGAAGCGAGGTTGTTCTGCTCTAACCACACAATCAACGCCACACTCACCAACAACTCCAACTCGGCAGTTACCATTCCTGGCGAATAGAACTTTGGCAAGCGGAAGACTCTAATTGCCATCATATGCACGATGCCCTCGAAGATACCAAGAGTAGCGGTTACCAAGATAGGAATTACGCAGTCGTCCCAGAAGAATGGAACAAAGGTAAAGGCTATGAGCAGAATGCCCGTAGGGATGCGGCTTGCACGCTTGGTCTCAACAGGCACATCCTTGCCAATCATACCCGAAATGAGATCGATAAAGCCACCAGGATAGTGTCCCTCCTCCCACTCGTGCAGGATAAAGAGCAGATTAAATACCATTACAAACTTCTGAATAACCGAAAGATTATCCATTAATGCTCCTGCAAGAAGCAACCCAAGTGAAATCACGGTGTAAATTTCAAGGGCGTAGTTTTTGATAAACTTTTTTATATCTAACATTTTTTGGTGTTATCGACGAAGTTTGGCAATGCCGTTCTTAACAGAAAATGCCGTTGCTTCATACTCGGCAAAGCCGTAGCGAGTATCTCGGTTGCGGAAGATAAGCACGGGCGAGAGAATCATCACAACAGCCACCAATGGAAATACCGCCAAAGGTGCCCACCAATAGTAGGTCGGGAAGTCGAAATGCTCGGCGATGTAGCATAGGTAGTAAGCACCGAATGGCACCATTGCAAAGAGTGCCGAAGCGCAACCCGGACTGTACCAAGTATGCAACTTTCTATTTATCACGATGCAGTGGATAAAGACTTGGCACATAGTGAAATAGGCGATAAAGATGCCGAGCCACAGCACATCGTGGAAGATAATACCGCAGATATATAGCGGATAAGCCAATACCACATTTACGATAAAGGCACTCAACTCATTAAGCGGATATTTGCCGAAATCCCTCTTCTCACCCATCAATCCGATATTCATCGCCGCAGGGAAGCCTCCTGGCAAGACATACTCCTCAAATTCGTGGAGCAGAAGCAACATAAAGAATACCGACATAAGTCGTTGGGTAGGAGCGAGCAGGTCACCAAATATTCCCACAAGGATTGCCACGACTGCGAAGATTACACCTCCGACTGCGGGCCAATAACGCATATAACTTCTTAACATAGCTGAACAGTTTTTTGTTTATGCAAAGTTCGCCACTTTTGAGCTGTCGGATATTATCTTGTGTAGGTCGTTTATTATCTTTTCAATACTTATTTGCGATTTTTATGGCGAATTACGCTGTTTTGTATTATCTTTGCGATATGGCACAGATAAACAAAATTACAATAGATGCTCTTGCAGAGTTTAAGGATGCGACACTTATCTCGCACCCCGATTTTGCCATTAACCGAGGTGTCGAGGTCGCTGCGGCTATTGAGCGTGTAATGAAAACGGGGGAGCCCTATCGCTTTATGGAGAATCGCATCGTCAGGGTGTTGCGAGGGTTTATTTGTTTCTCTATCAACCTGCGTGAGTATCGAATCTCGGAGGGCGAGGCTCTCTATGTGGGACAGAACTCTGTGGCGGAGATTCTCGATTACGATGCCGACTCGGTTGTGGATTTGTTAGGATTTACACTATCGGCAGAAAACGAAAATATCAAAGAGGAGTACCTCGTTGGCAGAGCAAACGAGCCGTGGATGGAGGAGTATTTTCAACTGATATATACCATTTCGGCTACGCAACCATTCGATAGGCGAAGTGTTGAGCATCTGTTGTTGTCGCTACACTATCACATTGTGGATAGCACAGTAAGCTGCCACCACCCAAAGGGGCGGCGAGAGGAGCTGTTTCACTTATTTATCGAGCAACTAAATACTTTTCGCGGTAAACACGACCTCTCCTTCTATGCCGAGCGGATGAACATATCGCCTCAATACCTCAGCCGTCTTGTCTTTGAGGTGAGTGGCACTGCGGCAAGCGATTGGATAAATCGTGCTGTTATAATGCAGGCAAAGTTGCTTTTGCGCAGCTCAGGGCTTACTATTGAACAGATTACCGAAGAACTTAATTTCTCGACAACACCCTATTTTTGTCGTTTCTTCAAGCGCGAGGTCGGCATAACTCCAACGGAGTATCGTCTAACTCAAAAGTTAAAATAATCTATGTACGCCCTCGCCGATTGCAATAACTTCTATGCTTCGTGTGA
This sequence comes from Alistipes sp., assembly GCA_045634765.1. Lineage (GTDB taxonomy): Bacteria > Bacteroidota > Bacteroidia > Bacteroidales > Rikenellaceae > Alistipes. Next base: position 14,220 of record JAZRAW010000091.1, on the reverse strand, counting down.
GCGTGTCTTCGAGTTATGCTTGTGTTGTTGACCTATCGCCTTAGACTCTTAAATAGAATTTTTGCTCTTTTGATAAAGTGGCCCACAGCAATAATTGTGAGGATAATGCCAAGCACATAGTGCCACAATCCTATGCCTTGATTTGGCTCTTCATGACAGAAGAGCACGATATTGCCTGTTACAATAACTATCAACATCAGAAGCGATAGCAAAAATGTTACTCTGCTTCTATTTTGCAAACCATTCTTAAGAAGTGATTTATACCAACCCCAATGGCCATAGATATGAATGGCTACGACAATGGAGAACAGCAGTGAAGATAGAGCGTGTGCTACTGCCCAATTATGCCACAAATCGTGGCTGCTCTGATGCCCCGCCCAATGGAGAATGAAACCCGTTGCTGAGGTTGGAATAAAGATGATGAGTAGTAATAGATCTGTTAAAAAGAGTGTTTTTGCTTTCATTGTGTTCTGTTTTTTTGCAAAAATACTCTACTTACTCCCTTTGTAACGATAACAATTGTTAAGATTTGCCGATACGCGCCCTAATTCTGCTCAATGATACTGGAGTAATGCCAAGATATGTGGCTATATAGTGCTGCGGAATTTGAGCAACGATATCGGGATGCTCACGAAGCAGAGCCTCATAGCGCTGTTGTGGCGTATCTTTTATGCGTGAGAGGAAGAGGTTTTTATACTTCGATGCCAACTCAAAGGCTTGCATAGCCATCTGCCTACTCGCTTCCGAGTCATGCCTCAATGCCTCCTCAATATCTCTCTTATCGAAGACCTCCACCTCGGTAGGTAGTATTGTTTCCAATGTAAACTCGCTTGGACTGTTGTGAAGAAGGCTATCAAACGATGCAACGACTTGACCTGGCATAAAGAACTGCAAGGTGATATCCTCGCCATTGTTGTTAAACCACAATCTTGCACAACCAGAGCAGATAAGATAGAGAGCTGTCGCCGTACTGCCAGCCTCAAGAATGGTCGTGCGAGCAGGGAGTGATAGGAGTCTGCTCGGTATGGTCGAAAGAATACTCTTCATAAATCCATTGAGTTACATTTTATCAACAAATATAACTCAAAATGGCGTATAATTCGTACATTTGCTAAAAATTATTTTATGTTCGCCCTGGCCGACTGCAATAACTTTTTCGTATCGTGTGAGCGAGCCTTCCGTCCCGACTTAGAGGGTCGCCCCGTCATTGTGCTCTCGCGCAATGATGGTTGTGCCATTGCACGCTCTAACGAGGCGAAGCGTCTCGGCATAAAGATGGGCGATCCACTATTCAAAATCAAGGAGCTTGTCGAAAGACACAACATCGCCATATTCTCCACCAACATGTCGCTATATGCCGACTTCTCGCAACGTGTGCGTGCGGTATTGAGGGAGAGTGCCCCATTTATCGAGGTCTACTCCATTGATGAGGCATTTCTTGACCTTAGAGGCGTCGAAGGTGTAGACTTCGATAAGTTTGCCAAGGAACTCTCGGCTAAGTGCCGTAGGCTAACGTGTATACCCGTATCAGTGGGCGTTGCACCCACGAAGACACTTGCTAAGATTGCTGCGGAGTTGTGTAAGAGTTACCCCAAGCTGCGTGGTGGCTGCTTCATGCACCGCCCGCAGGATATCGAAAAGGTGCTCAAGCGCTGGCCGATAGAGGATGTGTGGGGCATAGGTCGCCGCACGACACCACGCCTAAAGGCTGTGGGCGTAAATACGGCATACGACTTTACGCAGCTTAGTGAGGTATATGTGCGTCGCGAGATGGGCATTACAGGACTTCGTACATGGCGTGAGTTGCGCGGTATCCCCGCCATAGGTTTTGAGGATGGCGCAGATGCCAAACAGTCTATATGCAACTCGCGAAGCTTCTCAACAGAGATATACGACCGTGCGGAACTTGCGGAGCAGGTGGCGAAGTTTGCCGCTATGACAGCCGAGAAGCTGCGTAGTCAGAACTCCGTTTGTTCACACCTTACGGTCTTTGCTACGACAAACCGCTTCAAGGAGGATGAGGTGCAGCAGTATGGCCATATATGTGTGCCCCTTATTGAGCCTACGGATAGCACCATAGATATCGTGCGTATCGCGCGCGAGGCGTTAAACGAGATATTTGTGCGGGGCACGGGGTATAAGAAGGCTGGTGTCATAGCCTCGGGCATCATCCCGCGAGAGGGTGTTACGGTGTCGATGTTCAATGGTGAGCTTCAGGAGCGCCACCGTAGGCTTATGCAGACGCTCGATAGCATCAATAACCGCGTAGGTGATGGCTCGGTAGTGGTTGCATCAGCGGGTCTCTCTGCTGTTAAGGCTAATAGTGCACATCGCTCGCCTGGCTACACGACAAACTGGAGTGAACTCCCGATAGTAAAATAGTAGGTTAGACAATGCAAAAATAATGGGCTGCCCGAACTCTCGGACAGCCCATTAGTGTTAAGGTGTATATGGTTTAGATTGTGCCAGGAGCCCAAAGGTCAACCTCCTCACCTGTGAGAGGATCAATTGCGAAAGGCTCGCAGAAGTTGCCATCCTCACCTACCCATGTAGTGTAGATAAATGTCATATCTGCAGAACCATATGGGAAGAAGATGTATGGTGCGTCGCGCTCCTCAGAGTGGTAAACCTCCTCGAGGTAGTTGTCACCATCGGTATCCTCCCACTCTACCCACTCGCGGAGGTAGATACCTGACTCCTGCCACTCGAAGCTCTTACCCTGCTCGTTCATGCCACCAGTGTCGCAGCATGTCATAATCTCGGCGATAAGCTTCTCTACAGTGTTTACGTTTGTGCCCAACTCCTCGTTGATGAGGTTGTCGCGGTACATTGCAGCAGTGTAGATCTTAGTGTGAGGTGCTGGGAGACATGACCAGCTGAATGACATGAAGAGGTGTGGGTTATCCTCAACAGTCAAGATGCTTACTGTAGGCTTGCTCTCTGCCCACTGTGCCTGGTCGCGAGTAACAACAGTACCGATGTTTGCGATAGGCTTGAAGTAGCATGATGTAGCCTCAGAGTATGTGCCATCAGCAGCGTATGCAACAACTACAACAACATACTCAACATCCATCTCAAGAGCTGATAGGGCGATAGCGTTCTCCTCGGTCTTGTTAACGTTGTATGAGTCGTAGTTCATGATGATATACTCGCCAGCCTTCTTAACTGTGCCACCGTAAACCTCCTTCCAAGCAGCGTCGCCTGTCTTCGATACGATATAAGCGTAGTTTGTAGCGCCCTCGCAAGTGAGGTTGATAAGTGTGTTGTCAATCTTGTACTCCTTGAGCTCGGCTGTAACAACGAGGTTGGTGTTGTACTCGATGCTCTTTGTTGTGAACTCCTGCTTGAAAGGCTTACCAATCTTACCCTCTGCATCTACCGCAACAGCGAAGAATGTAAGTTTTGTGCCAGGCTTAACACCCTCGTAGCGTGCTACAACAGCCTCGTTAGACTTAACCTGGTAACCCTCCTCGAGGAGCATATCGATAACGTAGTTGTCATCGGGGTATGCCGATGCCATGTATGAAGGCATAGCGTTGTAGAACATCATGATGTGTGGCTCAGCAGTGTGGAGTGTCATCTCGATGTGGTCGAAGGCGATAGCGGGCTCGCCAACGATGCTAACCTCCAACGCACCATCGCGTGTGTAGTCCTGAGTAGAGAATGTCCAGTAAACAACGTTGTCCTCAAGGTAAACGTGCTTAGAGTTCTCTGCGAGGTAGTAAGCAACATACTCTGTGCCATACTCAAGTGCTGCACCCTCGGTGAAGAGCTCAACAAATGAACCTGTGTACTCCATGTTCTCGTATGCAGCATAGAGGTAGTCGGGGTGCTCGGTGTAGTATGCAGCAATCTCAGCAGCGTTGAACTCCTCAGCCTTAGCATAACCAAGCATGTAGTTTGCCGAGCTGTTAGTCTTGAATGTGACGTTTGCATCGAAGAACGATACAGAGTTAGCCTTGAACGATACAGAGCTGTGTGTGTAAGACTCAGTGAAGAGCTCGTCATCAGAGACATAGAGGTCGCCCTCCTCATCTGTGCGAGGTACTATATACCAGAAGATATACTCAGTGCCAACCTTCACGCCCTGTGAACGCAACTCAGAGTATGTGAGGTATGCTGAAGTGCCCTCCATAAATGTGAGCTGTGTAGCGTAGTTTGATGTGCCACCACTGATAACAGTATTTGCGTAGTTGAGGATTGTCTCAGGCTTGAATGAAGAAGCGGGGTAGAGACCGCATACCATATAGTTAGTGCCATAGCCAACCTCTACATGTACACCCTCCAAAGTGAAGTAAGCCTTCGCGGGGTTAGTAGAAACCTTGATGCTTGCGATAGCCGATGAACCATTATTGAATGTCACCATGTGCTTCATCACGCCCTCGCTAACTGCGTTACCTGCCTCAATCTCCTCAAGTGTAGGTGCTGTAACATAGAGAATCATAGACCCGTTCTTGGTGTTGTGGTTCACCTCGCACTCCCAGCCCTTAGGAGTTGTTGTGAGGAAGTCCGCAGCATCCTCAGCGTCGAGTGCGAATGGGATAGTCTCGCCATAGGCCGCGAAGATTGAGTCGTAGGGGAGGATGATGCGACCATTCTGCATGCCAACCTTGATTACACTGCCATCAGCCAAAGTAACCTTGCAGTAGAGTGCCAAGAGGTTGCCCTCATCATCTGTGCGCCAGTCAGAGTAGATAACCTCAACATCCTTGATGATGCTGTCGGCAACAGACTCTGTGTAGCCAGTCTGAATCCAAGTGTTACCACCGTCGAACGATACCTCGATAACGCCATCGGTAACCTGTGTCATAGGTGCTGCATCAGCTACGGGGATAGCCTTGCCATTTGCGTAGATAGGCTGTGCGTTGCCAAGGCCGTCGTAAGTAGCCCAGCAGAGTACGCCGTCAACCAATGTTGTTGTTACGATGTTTGCAGGAACCTCTGCGCCCTTAGGATATACGTTAATCTTAGTGCCGTCAGAGAGGATAATCTGCTTGCTACCATCCTGCTGCTGCTTAACATCGGTAATGGTTACAAGACCGTTTACCATGTCTCGAATTGCGTTGAGCTCATTCTCAACCTGCTGACGAAGATCGGCAATCTCCTGCTCAATCTTCTCAAACTCCTCCCACACTGCGGTGTCATCATACTGACAAGACACCACAGACGAAGAGACGATAGCTGCTGTAAGCACAGTTGCTACAACAGCCTTCATGTTCTTAAAAAGTCGCTTCATAGTGTTATTGTTAATTAGTTGTTTAATGTGTCCATTTCCATGTACTTATGTGCGCGTACAAGCCAACAAATGTAAGTATAAAAATCTACACAACCAAATATGATTGTAAGATTTGTGCATATTTATGCGAGTGAGGCGACTATACTAACTACTTGCGAGCAAATAGTTTACGGTGTAGATGGGTGTAAAGTGCTGCCAGGAGGATGGACAGAGCAATAAAAATAGCCAATAGGGGGATAATTTCGATAGAGTAGGGGTTGCTATCGTTTATGCCAAATAGAGATTTAACTTGAGGTTGAATGGCGATGTAACGCACTATGGGGTGTATTGCGAAGAGTGATGATGATATCACACCAAGCCATTGACCTCCACGCCATAACTTTACAAGTGCAATTGCTGCGATTATGGCTACTACGGGACTTATATACCATAGATATGGGTTGTAGTTCATTAGGGTAAGAACTACACCCGAACTTGCAACAATTGCAATATTTATCCACCTATTTTGGAATAACCTTGAGATGTCATATCGTGCGCATGCAGCACCGAGTGTAAATGGTAATACCCAGCCGATAAAGTTGTGGCGCACAGCGGACATTACATCTACGTTGCTAAACAACCATAGACCAACAAATATGGCAAATGCTATGATGTTAGTTGCTATAATCCATGTCATTGAGCGACGATATATGCATAGGCGGTAGAAGATGTATAGCTCAAATATGAGACCGAAGAACCAGTATACACCTGGCTGTATTGTTGTTGGAAAGCCTATGTTTCCAATGAGTGCGAGTTGCATCAGGAGCTTTTCAATGTAGAATAGTTTGCCATTGAAAAGTGACCATACAGCAGCAAATATGAGCATCGGAATTAGCATCAGTTTGAAGACCTTGACCCAGCGATTTTTTATAAATTGCCAAGTGTTGAGTTCCCCTTGCTGGCCACACTCAAATTTACGCACAAGGCCATAGCCACTCAAAAAGATGAATACAGCCACGCCATACCAACCTAAGAATGACATTATATCGGCCATCGCCCATGCGGGTTGTTGTGCCAAACTATGTGTAAATGCCTCTATGCGAGTAGCATCATACGAAAACTCATTCTCAACGGTTGGGAGAATGAGGTGTAGGAAGTTGTGAAACATGATGCAAAGTATCGCTATACCGCGCATCGACTGAGACTCGTCACCGGAGATTGGTGTCGGGTTATATCTATTAATCAATTGATTACTCTGCTTCATGTTCTTCAATGTAGTATTATCTGTCGAATGCCTGAGCCTTAAGTGCTATGCCCTCGCCATCGGGTGTTACAAGCACCACGCCAGCCTCCTCACGAGTGATGTGACCAATGACATCAACCAAACCGAGACGCATGATGCTCTCCTGCTTGTCGAGGGGTACGGTGAATAGCAATTCGTGGTCCTCGCCGCCATTTAGCGCTGCGATTACTGGGTCGATATGCATCTCCTCTGCAAGCTCCGTAGTCTGGCGTGCAATGGGAATGCGCTCTAAGTAGATGCGTGCACCACACTTCGATGAGCGACAAATCTGACGTAGGTCACTTGCAAGACCGTCCGACAAATCGATCATAGATGTTGGCTGAATGCCCTCCTCCTTGAGTGCGTCGATGATGTTGATGCGTGCGCGAGGCTTGAGGTAACGCTCCAAGAGGTACTCGTGGCCTGCGAACTTGGGCTCGGGGTTCTCCACATCTTTCAATACGCGCTTCTCGCGCTCCAATAGATGTAGACCCATGTACGCCGCACCGAGGTTCGAGGTTATGCAGATTAGGTCGTGTTCCTTTGCACCAGAGCGGTATGCCACCTCGCTCTTCTTTGCACGTCCCGTAGCCGAGATTGTGATTACCAGACCATTCATCGAGGCGGTGGTGTCACCACCCACGATATCCACGCCAAGCTCTTTTGCTGCGTGCTCCATGCCCTCATACAACTCATCGAGTGCCTCGACAGAGATTTTTGCCGATACGCCGAGTGCCACGACAACTTGCTGTGGCTTGGCGTTCATCGCGAGGATGTCGTTTACGCCACGCACAATAGCCTTGTAGCCGAGGTGCTTAAGCGGGAAGTAACTCAAGTCGAAGTCGATGCCCTCGGTCATCATGTCAGTTGTGAGGAGCATAACCTCGTCGCCAAGGTCTATAATTGCGGCATCGTCACCTGCAGCCAATAGCGTGGTGTCGTTGCGGCGCTGCAAACGCGATGTTAGACGATCTATGAGTCCGAATTCGCCTAATGAGGCAATCTCTGTGCTATTTGTAGTTTTCATATTAAATTTTTTGCAAAAATACTTTTTTGATTGGAATATTGCAAAAAAAAACATAACTTTGCCTCAAATTTGTTTTTATTAAAAAGTTATAACTATAATTAAATAGGAGAAATGCTTAATATAATTCTTTTTGGAGCACCTGGTTGTGGTAAGGGTACTCAGGCTGCACGTTTGGCAGAGCACTATGACCTCTATCACATCTCTACTGGCGAGGTTATTCGTGGTGAGATTCAGCGCGGTACGGAGCTTGGTAAGAGCATGGAGGCATATATCTCTCGTGGCGAGCTTGCCCCCGATAGCATCGTTGTAGAGATGGTTCGCAACTACATGGCTTCACACTCAGACAAGGGTTGCATCTTTGATGGTTTCCCCCGCACCACTGCCCAGGCTGAGATTTTCGACTCGTTGCTCGCAGAGATTGGTCGCAAGGTTGATGTAATGATTTATATGGATGTTCCCGAGGAGGAGCTCGTGCGTCGTATCTTGTTGCGTGGCAAGGACTCAGGTCGTGCTGACGATGCTTCGGAGGATGTAATCCGCAACCGCATCGAGGTATATCGCCAGCAGACGGCTATCGTTGCTGAGCACTACACCAAGCAGAACAAGTATAGCGAGATTAATGGTCTCGGCACTATGGATGAGGTGTTCGGCCGCTTGGCAGAGGTTATTGATGCCAAAAGGTAGACAAAATTAGTTAAATAACCTACAACGGGCGGTGTCAATACAATATATTGACCTCGCCCGTGTTTGTTTAATATGATGTTAGGAAAGCGTATATACATATTATTGCTCACGGTGGCGATGCTTGCGGGTGCTGTTGTGGCAGAGGCTAAGAGCTATGGTGTTAAGGATATTCCCAATGTGCAGCTTCAAGACCGCACGCGCTTTGTCTCAAATCCCGATGGTATACTCTCGCGTGATGCTGTTGCGCGTATCGACTCAATATGCTACTCGCTCAAGGAGCGTGGCATAGCGGAGGTCGTTGTTGTGGCTGTAAACGATATTAAGTCGCGCGATATGTTTAGCTTCTCACAGGAGCTCTTTACGTCGTGGGGTGTGGGTGATGATGAACTTGATAATGGTCTCGGCATTCTGCTTGTTAAGGATATGCGCGAGGTGCGCTTCCTCACGGGCTACGGATTGGAGGGCGTGCTTCCAGATGCAATGTGTGTACAGATTCAGCAGGACTATATGTTGCCCTCGTTCAAGGATGGCGATTATAGCGAGGGTATGGTGCTGGGTGTTGAGGCTATCGACCAACTCCTAACAACGGGTAACCTGCCTCGCGCAAAGAGTGATGGTGATGAATCGGCTATGATAATAGCCCTGTTTATCACTATAATATTCATCGGTATTCCGTTATTCTTTGTCTTCCGTGCGATACGTGCCAATGCAAAGTGCCCCAGCTGTGGTAAGCATACGTTGAGAGTTACTCAGCGCGCTATTGTTGAGAAGACTGCAACACATGTCACTATCCAGGAGACGTTAGTTTGCGATAACTGCCACACTACGCATACGCGCACTACGCAACGTAATAACGGCGGCGGTGGCGGCGGCATCGTCTTCGTGCCTATGGGCTTTGGTGGCATGGGTCGCGGTGGCGGCTTTGGTGGCGGTAGTTTTGGCGGTGGCTTTGGCGGCGGTAGTTTTGGCGGTGGCTTTGGCGGCGGTAGCTTCGGTGGCGGTGGCGGCGGCTCACGCTGGTAATCAATTCGTTATAGAAAGATAAAACTAATAAAATAAAACTATGAAGAAAGGAACTATTATTCTTATTTGCATCGCGGGTGCGTTGCTCTTGTTGATTGGTTTTTGCATCTCGAAGTACAATGGCTTGGTTGATGCCAATGCTGAGGTAGAGAAGAAGTGGGCAGATGTCGAGTCGGTATATCAGCGTCGCGCAGACCTCGTTCCCAACCTTGTTGCTACGGTTAAGGGTTATGCCGAGCATGAGGCGTCGACACTTCAGGCAGTGACAGATGCACGCACACGTGCGACATCAATCACTATTGACCCCGCCACTGCAACTCCCGAGCAGATGGAGGAGTGGATGGCTGCACAGGATGAGCTAAGTGGTGCACTTGGTCGCCTTATCGCTGTTGCGGAGAGCTATCCCGACTTGAAGGCGAACCAGAACTTCTTGCAACTTCAGGCGCAGCTTGAGGGCACAGAGAATCGCATCTCTGTCGAGCGTCAGAAGTATAACGAGGCGGTCAAGGAGTATAATGTTATGGTGCGCCGCTTCCCCAATAATATCATAGCTTCGATGTTTAACTTTGAGCAGAAGAGCATGTTTGAGGCGAATGCTGGTGCGGAAGTTGCTCCAGTTGTAGAGTTCTAATTGGGCATAGTATATAAAGTGTGAGAGTGAATAAAAAGTGTATTTTGTCGTTACGCTTGCCCTCAAAATGCTCATTTACGCTTTGGTAAACTCCGCTTTTTCGGGCTTCGCAAGCCTAAAACTACATCTTCTTATTCACTCTCTTAGGGGCTGGCTAAGTTACTTTTTAGTCAGCCCCTTTTTCTTTTATTAGTCTGTGGCAACGATTGATGTCGTGTGTGTTAGGGGTGCTATTCTACGAAGCATTTGCAGCATGCCACAATATTTGTCGTTTGCAAGATTTATGGCATGGCCTATCTCGGTCTGTTGTTTTAGTGTGTGACACTCTGCATTGTATGTAACATTGAATTGTGTGTACACGCTTTCTGCCACAACTGTCGGTGTTGAGAGCGTGCCTTCGAGTGTCAACTCCAGACTTTTGAGGTGTTTGATGCGCTCCTTTAGGAGGCTTGTGATGGTGTGTGCAAGGCACTCGAGTGAAGCGTATAGTAGCATCTCCTTGGGGTTGAGAGCTTCTATATTGCGTCCGTCGGCAATCGAAAAATGGTGGTCGGCGGTCATTTGAAGTGTGATTTTCTGTGTCATATCAAAAAATATTGGTTATCTATGCTAAAAACGTGGCAATAATCGTTCCTATGTATTGTGTGTATTGACGAAAATTTCGTATCTTTGCCCTATATTATATATAAGAGTATGCGTAGACAAATTATATCTTTTTTAGTCCTTGCCAGTGCGGTGTTCACAGCCGCCGATGCAGTTGCGCAAGGTCCTGATATTGCAGAACGCCGAGCCGATATTGAGGATATGCTTGATAGAGGTCGCTGGGGTGAGGCATATGAGGCGCTGTCGGAGTTAGAGGGGGATATCAACCCCATCACAATGAGCCACCAAGCAGAGTGGGTGCACTATCAAAAGGTGCGCACTTCGGTAGAACTTGGTGCTGCGGAGGCCGAGATAATGATGATGGACTTCGTGGCTAAGTATCCTGCAAGCATCTATCGTAATGATGTGCTCTTTATGCTTGCAAGTTATTATACCGATAACGGAATGATGGCCGAAGGAGAGCGTATCTTTGCAGATGTTGACTACAAGGCGTTGGATGCTACGATGCGTGAACGCTACGATATGCGTATGGGCTACATCCGTTTTGTTGAGGGCGACTATCCTCGTGCTAAGGGCCATCTGTCTAAGGTCTCAAAATTGAGCGAGTACTATCCTCATGCCCTATACTATACCTCATATATGGCCTATGTCGATGGTGAACTCGATTTGGCTAAGGATGGTTTTGAGAGGCTCGCATCGTACGATGCATATCACAGCTTGGCACCCTTTTACTTGTTGCAGATTGAGTATCGCAAGGGCAACTACGACTATGTAATTGCAGAGGGTGAGAGACTGCTTAATCAGACTACTTCAAAGACGCGAGATGACCTTGTGCGTATAGTTGCCGAGAGCTACTTTGTTAAGGAGGATTATGCCCAGGCTGCGCGCTATATCTCTACTTATACGCCTGAGAATATGGGACGCCATGAGAACTATATTCTGGGTTATTCACTCTATCGCATGGCACGATATAGTGATGCTGTTGCGCCCCTTAAGGCTGTGTGTGGTTACGAAGATGCGTTGACACAAAATGCGGCATACCATCTTGGTGACTGCTATATCAAACTTGGTAACAAGGTGTCGGCGGCAGATGCTTTTGCTCAGGCAACAGCCATGGAAGAGGGCTACGATGAGAATATCGCGCGTGATGCACTATTGAACTATGGTCGATTGAAGTATGAGTTGGGTGGAGGTCTCTTTAATGAGGCTACGGCTGTGCTTCAGCTCTACTTGGAGCGCTATCCAGGTTCACCCCGAGAATCAGAAGTTAAGCAGTTGCTTATAGCAAGCTATTACAACTCAGAAGATTACGATGCTGCTTACATCGCGCTTAGGGAGTATCCCAACCCCGATAATGATATTAGAGCTGCTCTACAGCGTGTAGCACTATTCCGTGCTGTGGATGCTATTGATAAGGGTGACTGGGCTTTGGCTGAGCGATTGCTTGCCGAGTCGGAGGCTATAGGCTTGCAACCTAAGTATACTGCCCTTGCGCTCTACTGGCAGGGTGAGGTGGCATTTGCTAAGGGTGATATGGCACTTGCTCGTGAGAAGTATGAGGCTTATGTGCGCCGTGCCCCCAAGAGCGAGGTTGAGTATCAGTATGCCCACTATGGTATTGGCTACACCTACTTCACTGAGGGCAATATGGCTGAGGCGGTGGAGGCCTTTGAGGAGTTCGTTCGCGATTACACGCAGCGTGATGGCTACCTCTTCGATGCACAAAATCGTATAGGTGATGCTTGTTTCTCTCTTCGTGAGTTTGCCTCAGCGCGTAATGCGTATAAGGTGGTTATAGCTTCATCGTCGGAGCATCGCCACTATGCGCGCTATCAGTTGGCTATGCTTGAGGGTATCGATAAGAAGCAGGCAACAAAGATAGAGATGCTCAAGTCTATTGTTAACGATGGCGAAGGTGACTATATTGACGATGCATGGTATGAATTGGGTCGTACCTACATCGCCGCGGAGCGCTATTCGGATGGTGCTGCGACGCTGCAAGACTTTGTGGATAGTGATAGTGCTTCGCCTTACTATGTAAGTGCTATGTCGGACCTTGCACTTGCCTACTACAACCTCGGACGTAAAGAGGAGGCTATAGCGTGCTATGAGAGGGTTGTAGAGTTTGATGCACAGTCGGCATCGGCTTTGGAGGCTATTAGAAGTCTTCGTGAGATATATGTCAAGGATGATAGAATTGATGAGTACTTTGCATATGCTGAGCGTAGTGGTGTGCAGAGCGATATGAGCACTGCGGCGCGTGACTCATTAACCTTTGTCGCTGCTAAGAATGCCTACTTGGCTGGAGATATGGGTGATGCTCGCGGAAAACTTACTAACTACTTGCGTAGCTTTGATAATGGCTATAACCGCACTGAGGCACTTTTCTATTTGAGCGACTGCCACATCTGTCTCAACGATAATGTATCGGCTTTGGAGACCATGGATGAGTTGCTTGCGCAGGGTTTCAATCAGTATACAGAGCGTGTGCTTGATGTCTATGCAGATATGGCTTTCGATATGGAGTTGTACGATAAGTCGGCAGCGGCATACCGTGAGTTGTATGATGTGTCGCATGTAAAGGATAAGCGTGCTGCGGCATCGGAGGGATATGTCGATGCCACCTCACTCATGGGGGATAACGAGGCTGTAAAGCGTATGTATGCCGATATTGCCAATATGAGTGATGCGACGGATTGGGCTCGCCGCTATGCTAAACTTGTAATGGCCGATGTTATGCACGAGGAGGGCAATCCTATGTCGCTTGAATTGTATGCCTCATTGGCGGAGAATCCTATGACCGAGGAGGGTGCTGAGGCATATTATCGCATGGTTGAGGCCGCATATATCGATGGTGACTATGAGCGTGCCCAGCAGATGGTCTATGATATGGGTGGTTGTGGCTCTACATACTGGCAGGCGCATATCTTTATCCTTTTGGGTGATACCTTCGTTATGACAAACAACACATTCCAGGCGCGTGCTACATATCAGAGCATCGTCGATGGCTATTCACCCAAGGATGATGGTGTTGTGGCAGAGGCTAAGGAGCGCATTGCAAAGCTCCCAAAATAGTGTAGTAATCGCTAAATGATAACGCAAATATGAGATATATCAATTATATATTATTAGTTGTAGCCATCACTATGGCAGTGATGCCTCTCTCGGCACAGGAGCACAAGCATGTGGAGGTGACGAAGAACTATACGCATGAGGTGTCACCCGCAAAGAAGATTGTGGCACCAACGAATATCAATGAGGCTCCAGTCATTGAGCCAGAGATTGTATACAACATCAATCCCGAGTCGTGGCAGGTTAAGTTGGAGGATCACAACTTTAAGCCAGCTACGGCAAGTTATTGGGATAATAATCGCCCACACCGCTTTTTTGCGAGTGTCGCTACGGGCTACCCATTGACCTCGGATGCTGTTATACGCTATACAACACACAATGTGCGTCTCGGATACTTTGGTGTGGGTATAGACCATGCTGCGAACTTCGCACCTAAGAGTAATGGATATGGCGACAAGCTCTCTATTGCGAATAGCTACTCGATGTCTAATGCTATACATGTAGGCGGTGGTGTCGTTGCTGGAAGAAAGATGTTTGAGGCGCGTGTAGACTATGGAAGTGATATTGTTAATCGTTATGGTATGAAGAGTCCTGACCGTATCTACTTCCATGATGGTAACCTTAGCTTGCGCTATGGCGACGACTTTGTTGACCTATCGCGTTTGAACTTCGCTATTGAGGCC
>JAZRAW010000090.1:0-2018 GCA_045634765.1 Alistipes sp. | reverse complement strand
TCGAAGGTTGCCGAGCATCTCTCAAAGGAGCTGATTGTTGAGCGCATCGAGCAGATGAATCGCTCTATGATTGAGGATTATGGCGTTGTAAGACCACGTATCGCAGTATTGGCACTAAACCCTCACGCGGGTGATGGTGGTCTTCTCGGCTCGGAGGAGACGGAGATTGTGAAGCCAGCGATTGTGGAGGCGTACCAGAATGATATTCTCGCCTTCGGACCTTTTGCTGCGGATGGTTTCTTCGCGTCGGGACAGTTCAAGAACTACGATGCGATACTTGCTATGTATCACGACCAGGGCCTCACACCATTCAAGACCTTAACACCTGATGGTGTGAACTTCTCGGCATCGTTGTCTGCGGTACGCACATCGCCAGACCACGGCGTAGCATACGACATCGCGGGTAAGGGTATCGCCGATGAGCAGTCTATGCGTAACGCCTTGTATATGGCTATCGACATCGTTCGTCGCCGCCGCGAGTGGGCAAAGTGGACAGCACGTCCGCTGGAGCATTTCGAGCGTGAGAAGGGCCGCGATATCTCGATTAAGGATCTCCCAGAGCAGGAGCATAACGACTAAAGTTTAACACGCGAATAACGATAAGGGTTATGGGTAAGTGGTTTAATGTAATACTCTCGGCCGTAGTGCTTGGACTTGCGGTGTCGTACATCATAAATATGTGGATGCCCGAGGATGCCTTTGATTGGGTTTTGGTAGTTGCTGCGGGTGTTATAGCTTTGCGCTCGGTGCTTCGCATCGCACAACTTGCAAAGGCAAATGGCGAGAGTGACAACTCGACAGAGGAGCAAGAGTAATAAAACAGAAATAGGACAGAGTGCAGCTGAGTAGTAATCCGTCTCGTTATTGTGGAGCTACGAAGGCACTCAAAATAATAACTTTTTAAAACAACTAAACAATTATGGTTAAAGTAACCTTTCCCGATGGCTCGGTAAGAGAGTTTGCCAAAGGGACAACTGCCTTCCAGGTGGCAGAGAGCATCAGCCCTCGTTTAGCTGCTGACTCACTTGCAGCGGAGGTAAATGGCGCAACTGTAGATATGATGCGCGCGATTGACAGTGACTGTACAATCAAATTCTTTAAGTGGGACGACGCAGAGGGTAAGCACGCCTTCTGGCACACATCATCACACCTTTTGGCAGAGGCTCTCGAGGCTCTCTACCCAGGTATTAAGTTTGGTATCGGTCCTGCTATTGACAATGGTTTCTACTACGACGTAGACTCGCCTGTAGCGATTACGGAGGCTGACCTCGAGAAGATTGAGCAGAAGATGGTTGAGCTTTCACGCAACAAGGAGGCTCTTGTACGTACCGAGGTTTCGAAGGCCGAGGCGTTGAGAACCTTCACCGAGAAGGGTGACCAGTATAAGGTAGAGCTTATCTCTGACCTTGAGGATGGTACAATCTCATTCTATACTAACGGTGCATTTACTGACCTATGTCGTGGTCCACATATCCCTAATACGGGCTATATCAAGGCTATTAAGTTGACCTCTATCGCAGGTGCTTACTGGCGTGGTAACGAGAAGAACAAGATGCTTACACGTATCTATGGTGTGTCATTCCCTAAGAAGTCGATGCTCGACGAGCATCTCGCACTCTTGGAGGAGGCTAAGAAGCGTGACCACCGTAAGCTCGGTAAGGATCTCGAGTTGTTTATGTTCTCGCAGCGTGTAGGTCAGGGCCTTCCAATGTGGTTGCCTAAGGGTGCAGAGTTGCGTGACCGTTTGGAGCGCTTCTTGCGTCAGATTCAGAAGGAGTATGGCTACCTTCAGGTTATCACCCCACATATCGGTAATAAGGACCTCTACGTTACTTCTGGCCACTATGCAAAGTATGGTAAGGACTCGTTCCAGCCTATCCACACTCCATTCGAGGGTGAGGAGTACTTGTTGAAGCCTATGAACTGTCCTCATCACTGTGAGATTTACCGCTCAAAGCCACGCTCTTACAAGGATCTTCCAGTGCGTTTGGCAGAGTTCGGTACTGTATATCGTTACG
>JAZRAW010000089.1:0-6836 GCA_045634765.1 Alistipes sp. | reverse complement strand
GTAAATCGTGTAGAACAACTAAAATGCTTACATCTATGAAAAAAGTTTTACTCTCTCTATTGGTTGTCGCAATAATGACACCGATAGCCTCAGCACAAGAGTGGGAGCGTCCCCGTGCCTGGTATGGATACGAGACAAACCGCTTTTGGGATAACTGGGAGATTGCCGCGGGCGGCGGTGCCTCAATGTTACAGGTGTCACGAAACATGGGCGACGAACCAGGCAAATTCTTCAATCGCGTGGGATGGAATGCCAATATCGCCGCCACGAAGTGGGTAGTACCCGTTGTGGGTATGCGCCTACAGGTGGACGGCGGTGAGTTTCAGAATTACTCATTTGACCAGCCTAAATACGGCGAGGGCATATTCAAGACGCCATATCTCTACGTTCATGGCGACATCCTTGTCAACATGTCGAATTGGATTGGCGGATACAACCCCGAGCGCTTCTACAGCGCTATATCATATGTAGGATTCGGATATACAGCAATGTCGTGGACAGATAAGTCTGCAGGCTCATACAACGGCGAATTTGCATTTAGCTCGGGACTACTAAACAAGTTTCGCATAACGCCACAGTGGGACATAGAGCTCGACCTACGCTCATGGATATTCCGCGAGAAATCACTCCCCGCAGAGATAACCAACGGCGGACGATACGCCTTTGGCCTCTCAGCATCTATAGGCGTCGCCTATCGCTTTAATCAGCGCGATTGGACACCTGCATACTCTCAGGTGGAGGTAGATGGATACATCGCCGCAATAGTAGGTCTCGAGGAGGAGTTGCTCGCAACAGATGCGGCACTGCTCGCTGCAGCAAAGGATATCAAGACATTGGAGAACGACAACTCTCGCCTAAGAAACGACCTCGCAGCAGCAAAGAGCGCTAAGCCTATGCCTACGAAGTGCCACAACATGGGTGAGAGCGTTGTATTCTTCACAATTGGCGAGGCTACCCTATCGGACTATACGCGTGCAACACTCGACAACTTCATTGCAACAATGGGCAACTGCGACACACCTATTACGGTTACGGGATATGCCGACAAGGAGACAGGTAGCGCCGAGCGCAACATGCAACTATCAAAGGAGCGCGCCGAGAACGTCACAGCCTATCTCATAGCAAACGGCATAGAGGCCTCGCGCATAATAACAGAGTGGGTAGGCGATACGGAGACAGCATTCACAACACCCGAGACACCGCTTGTAAATCGCTGTGTGATAATTAAATAACAAAAAAGTAGGGATTGAAATACAATCCCTACTTTAGCATTTTATAGTGGCAATACATCAGCTTACCCTCATCGTCGCGCAGGTGCATGCCTCCGCCACGACAAAACTCCCACACCTTACAATCGGCACACTCATCCGTCTTCGTCCACTCGCGGTCACGGAAAGGTTTAAATCTATTCTGCCATACATCCCAGAACTTATCGCGATAGATATTACCTTGCGCATAGTTGCCACGCACGCTGGTACAGCCCGATATATCGCCATTGACGCGTATTGAGGCTACGGTAACGCCCGCAGTACACATATAGAAGTGGTCACGCACCTCGGTCTCGTAGCCACCAAGGAAGCCCTCACAGGCGTAGCTAAGGTTGATGCGTCCCTCCTTGCGCGTCGTGCGGATAAACTCCATGAGAGTGCGAAACTGCTCGGGGTTGAGGTGCAAGGTCTCATCACGCTTGGCACGACCCGCAGGGAATACCGAGAAGATGCGCCAGCGCTTGATACCCTCAGAGATAAGAAACTCCTTCCACTCATCGAGCCTATCCATAATGGCAGGCGTAGCACAAGTGATGACATCGTAGGTAAGGCCCTCAATCTCACGAATATTGGCCACAGCCTGGCGTGCACGTTCGAAGCTATCGGGGTTTTGACGGATGTAGTTGTGCACATCCTCAAAGCCATCGAAGCTCACCGACACAGAGCGCAAACCCGCAGCTACAAGCGAGTGTAGGCGCTCACGCGTGAGGCTCATGCCATTTGTCACCATGCCCCACATATAACCACGCTTGGTGACTTCGCGCCCCGCCTCCTCGAGGTCCTTGCGCACTAAAACCTCGCCACCCGAGAAGATGATGAGCACCTTTGCGGGGTCCACGTTTGGCGTAACCTCCTCGTCCAACACCTTAAGGAAGTCTGCCAAGGGCATATCCGCCTCCGACACGTCGACACGGCAGTCACTACCACAGTGACGACACTTCAAATTACAACGAAGCGTACACTCCCAAAAGAGTGTACGCAACTCATGACGCTCCACAACACCATCATAAAGACCCTTAAACAGTTTGAGTCCCAAGTGTTTGCGGACGCCTAATCTCTTTCCTTTCACTTGCAAAAGGTAGTTATATAGGTTGACAGAAATTACTCAGCCTGCTCAGCAGCCTTCATTGCCGCCTCCTCAGCCTTCAACTCCTCAATACGACGCTGTGCCTCTTCTTCGCTGACGGGGTGCACTACTCGACCATCAGGAAATGGAACACCCTCCTCCTTACTCTCTGTCACAACATCCTCCTCAACGGGACGCGCAATCTGACCATCAGGGAATGGAACGCCATACATGAGCATTACGCGTGGATCCTCCATCTGATCCTCAACCTCCACGGGCTTTGGGTCCTCACTCTTCTTAGCCTTCTTGGTGCTGCAGCACGCTGCAGTAGAGAGGCCGAGCATAGCAAGGATAGCTATCTTCCATCTTGCATTCATAATCTCTTATTCTATTATTTACATTTCTCAACGATGCACAAATATAGACTTTTTTTTGCGATTCTACAAATTAAACGTATTTTTTTACCTCGATAGTATTGACTGATGTAAGAAATTTAGTAACTTTGAACTGCCAAACTAACAACATTCATCTATGACAGGGCGTGTAAAATGGTTCGATGACAAGCGCGGATACGGCTTTATAACCACCGATGAGGGGGCTGATGTCTATGTTCACTACACAGCTATTATGACAGATGGTTACCGCACGCTCAAGCACAATTGGCGTGTGGAGTTTGAGATTACGACCACAGAGGATGGCCGCGAAGAGGCGCGTAGCGTTGTGGTACTACCAAAGCTTGCACCTAACAAAGAGACTAAGCGACGCTAAACAGATTTATAACCAACAAAAGTTGTATAACAAGAGTTAATTTTAGGCGCACGAAATTTGAAAGACCGCAGTTTACTAAATTGTAAATGGGGTTTTGAGAATGGGTGCAACGCCAAAGTAACCTTGTAAGACGACTTTAAAACAACTCAAGTTGTTCTGGCGAGACGTTGAACGTCTTACGATGATAGGGCGAAAGTCCATACTCCCTTACGGCTATCCTATGCTCACGCGTTGGATAGCCCTTATTTTTTGCCCAGCCATACATCGGATACTCCTCGGCAATGCGCATCATATACTCGTCGCGGTGGGTCTTGGCAAGCACCGAGGCAGCCGCGATATTGGCATATTTACCATCGCCCTTAACTATTGTGCGCCAGGGTGTTGCAAGGTCGGTATGAAAGCGGTTGCCATCCACAACGATATACTCTGGAGTAGTGCTTAACGCCTTGAGTGCTATGTTCATACCCTCGATTGAGGCGTGGAGAATGTTTATCTGGTCTATGCGCTCGGCAGTCACCTCGGCGACATGCCATGCGAGGGCCTCGCGCTCGATAATCTCACGCAGCTGGTTACGCCTACGCTCGGTCATCTGCTTCGAGTCGTTGAGCAGCGGATGGTGGAAATCGGGAGGGAGGATTACCGCAGCGGCAAATACCGAGCCTGCGAGACAACCACGTCCCGCCTCATCGCATCCCGCCTCTATAAGTTCTCGCTGAAATGTGGTCTCCAACATAGCCGTTACTCCTTTACTTCAATCTGATATACATTATTGTCGGGGGTAAAGCCCGCCTCGCCATATGAGCGCATCTGGCGCAACATAGCCTCACGCACGGTGACATTGACCTCCTTAAGGCAGCGCGCCAAAACCGTCTTATCGAGATAGTTTTCAGCGATATAGTTACACATCGCAACACGATACTTGCGAGGCTCCAAATCGAAGCGAATATCCACTGCATCGCCATCCTCACCAACCACAATCTCGTAGGGCAGATTAGAGCGGAAGTAGGCGTAGTGCGACTCCTTATCGGGTTTCTCCGCAGTGCCATTGTTATACTTCGCAAGGATAAAATCGCGCATCTCGGCAACGGTCATCTCACCCACATAAATAGTAGAAACAAAGGGGTCGTTGTTGAGTATATCGACGCGCTTGATGTCACCCTCATTAATCTCCGAGAGGCGCACGCCACCATAGTGATAGAAGACTATTTCGGGCACAAAACTCTCATCATAGGGGTAGTGCAAAATCGCCGAACAAGTGAAATTTGCAATACCATCCTTTGAGGCATAACTGTTGGCTCGAGCCTCAACAGTGTTGAGCCCTGGGTCGCGCGCCTTAATCGCTTCGACCATTGCTCTAACATCTTCATCCTCTGCATAGTTAGCCACCTCAACCTGTGAATACTCCACACTGACAATCTCACCGTCGGCAACCGTAATATCGGCAACCGTGACGTAGCGTATATCCTTACGATTTTGACTAATATGAATACCATTTGTCGCATCGTTTACCGTATCGTGGCTATGGCCTCCAGCAATCCAGTCGTACTTTGCCGACATATCGGCAAGACGGCTATCCATATCGTAGCCCATATGCGAGAGAAGCACCACGAAATCGGCCTCGCCAGAGAGGCTCTCGCCCACCTCAAACGCAGTCGTCACATCGTCCGTAAAACTGAAGCCCGCGTATGAGGCATCGCCACCCATGGGGCGGCCATTAAAGTCGGTGGCTACCGCACCCACAAAGGTTATATCCACACCCTCAAGCGTTGCAGTAACATAGGGTTTAAATCCATCGCCTACAGAGTCTGATATATTTGAACATACCCACTCGAACTCCGAGGCCTCGACCATGGCATAGAGCGCCTCACGACCCTTGTCGAACTCATGGTTACCGAGCGTTACGACATCGTAGCCCACCTCGTTCATAAGGTCTACCATTGGGATGCCTGGCTCGGCATCATCGTCAACATAGGCGTTGCCCGTAACCCTATCTCCCGAGTCAACAAGCACCACTTCGCCCTTTGCCTCATACTCCTTGACTAAGGTTGCAAGGCGAGGCATAGCCTCGATGTTGGCGTGCATATCGTTTGTTGAGATGATGTATATGTGGCTCTCCTCAGTGCTCTTTGGTTGTGAGCACGACACAAGTGCGAGAAGTGCGAATGATAGAAAAATTAGATTTTTTTGCATAAGTTGTAGCGTTTTGTTGCTACAAAGTTATAAAAAATTACTATCTTTACCCTCGAAATAATTAAAAAGAGGTAGAAAATGAAGGAGACTATAACACTTCGCCTTGTGAATAGCGGCGTTACGATGGACATCGAGATGGGTACTTCGCTTATGGAGGTGCTTGCCAAGGCCACCTTTGACCGCCCTTACCCCATCCTCGCGGCACGCGTGAACAACCGCTACAAAGAGCTTAGTTACCGCATCTTCAAGCCCGTCACCGTGGAGTTCCTCGATGTGCGCCACTATGAGGGCTACCGCGTATATCAGCGCACAATATCCTTCGTTATGCAGATGGCAGCCACGGAGCTATTCCCTGAGCGTAAGTTGCGCATACGCCACACCCTCGGCAGCGGCTTCTATGCCCAGTTTGAGAATGGCGTGGTGCCCACAGCCGAGGAGTTGACTCTCCTCAAGGAACGCATGACCGACATCGTGGAGCGCGACCTCGCTATCACACGCCGCAAGCGCCTTGCGGAGGAGGTGGCGGAGGAGTATGCACGCTATGGCTTCGACGACCGTCTCGACCTTCTTGAGACACGCCCACACCTCTACCGCACGGTGAACTACCTCGGCGATATGCCAGGATACTTCTATGGTGCTTTGGCACCCTCATCGGGCTATGTGCGCCACTTCGATATTGCCCCATACTACAATGGCTTCTATGTCGCTCTACCCGAGCGCAGCAACCCCGAGGTTGTATCTACAAACATACACCTCGACAAGATGTTCGATATCTTCCACGAGTACCAGCAGTGGATAGACATCATGGGTGTGCCTACGGTCGGAGAGCTCAACCGCCGCGTGATGGAGGGTGACGCCTCGGAGCTTATAAAGATTGCCGAAGCCTTCCACGAGAATAAGATAGCAAACATAGCACGCGCCATTGCGGAGGCTAACAAGGAGCGTGGCGTGCGCATGGCACTCATATCGGGTCCCTCGTCGAGTGGTAAGACCACCTTCTCGAAGCGCCTCGGTGTGCAGTTGCGCGTGTTGGGTCTCGACCCTGTGCTTATTGCCCTCGATGACTACTTCGTGGACCGCGACAAGACACCGCTGGATGAGGATGGCAAGCCCGACTTCGAGGCATTGGAGGCTATAGACCTCGCGACACTCAACGACCACTTGCAGCGCCTTGCTGCGGGCGAGAGCGTTGAGATACCACGCTACAACTTTATCACAGGAAAGCGTCAGTGGCACGAGACACCGCTGAAACTCACCGACCGCTCGATACTCATCTTGGAGGGTATCCACGCCCTCAACCCACGTCTCACACCAGGCATAGCAGATGGTAGCAAGTTCAAAATCTACATCTCGTGCTTCACTTCGGTGGCGATGGATAACTTCTCACGCATACCAACTTCGGATAACCGCATGCTCCGTCGCACCATCCGCGACCATGCCACACGCGGCAACAACGCCTTGCGCACACTCCAGATGTGGCCCTCGGTACGCCGTGGCGAGGAGAAGCACATCTTCCCCTATCAGGAGAATGCCAACGTGATGTT
>JAZRAW010000088.1:0-32209 GCA_045634765.1 Alistipes sp. | reverse complement strand
GTCGCAAGATGCTGAGTTTGTGGTGAACACCTCAAAGAAGAAGAGGTCATCACCCTTGCGTGCCTCGACAAACCAGTTCTGCTGGCCTACCTCCAATGTGTCACCATAGTTTGTCGCAGTAATCTCTGCACCCTCAATGTTAAACTCTACATCGCCAGAGAGTGTTGTGATGTGGGTTGTCGCAACAAGGTCACCCTCGTATGATACATAGTGTGTTGTGTCATCGTCCATCACGATGATGGCTGAGAACTTACCATTCTTAACAGTGACGGTAGCCTCTTTGAAAGATGCAGACTCCGCAACCTTGCCATCAGCGCCTGTTACAGCATACCAACTGTTCTCGTCCGAGAAGGTCTTGTCGGCATAACTATTTGTAGCGTCAAACTTGTACTCACCATCGGGAAGCACGGGATTCATCTCGTCAGCCTTAATGTTGCGATACATATCGAAGTAGTAGTACTTGCCATTTGCCTTTGCAGAAGCATCTGTGTTCACACCCACATCTGAAAGGATGATGTAGTAGTTGTGCATAGCAGAGTACTCTGTGCCGAAGTAGATGCCCTCAAAACGCTTAGCATTGAACACCACATCGTACTCGCTACCTGCCTGCTTAACAGTGAATGTGGCCTCTGCGCTCTCATACTTCACAGTCACAACAACCTCGCGTACATTTGCTGTGGTGTTAGCTGTCGCTGTGAGGTTGATGACACTGCCATTAACCTTAGCGTCCAACCATGAGGCATCCTCCTTAACGCTAACCTTTGAGCCAGCACCACCCTCAGTGTTGAAACTTACTTCAGCCACGCCACCATCGGCTGTAAACTCCACACTCTCGGGAGTTACTGTCACAGATGCATTGGGCTGCTCTGCGGGCTCCTCGCACGCTACCATGATGAGCGATGCTAAAAGCAAAATTGAAAAAATCTTCTTCATGTAGTGTATCTGTTTTTTAGTTATAGACAAATTACGCACAAAGATACACTAATTTTTCAAAATATACTACATATATGAAAGAAAAAGGCTACCACAAACTGTGGTAACCTCCTTCACGAACTTATATTATTATGGATTGTTCTACTTTGTGAGTGCTCGCCAGAGCATATCCTTGAGTTGCGTGATGTTCATGTTCGCAACCGAAGAGATAAAGATAGACTCGATGCCCTCGGGAAGATGAGCCTTCATCTGCTCGATGAGCTCCTCGTCGAGCATGTCGCACTTGGTGATAGCCAAGAAGCGCTCCTTATCCAATAGCTCGGGGTTATACTGCGTGAGCTCACCCAACAGGATGTCGTAGTCGGCGGCGATGTCGTCGCTATCGGCGGGAATCATAAAGAGCAACACCGAGTTACGCTCGATGTGGCGCAAGAAGCGTGTTCCGAGGCCGCGACCCTCGTGTGCACCCTCGATGATACCTGGGATGTCGGCCATGACGAATGAGTGGTCGTCGCGCACCGACACGATGCCGAGGTTAGGCTCGAGAGTCGTAAAGGCGTAGTTCGCAATCTTGGGCTTTGCTGCCGACACCACCGAAAGGAGTGTCGACTTACCCGCATTGGGGAAACCTACAAGGCCTACGTCTGCCAAGACCTTAAGCTCGAGAATGAATGCACCCTCTTCGCCCTCTTCGCCAGGCTGTGCATAGCGGGGTGTCTGGTTTGTCGCTGTGCGGAAGTGCCAGTTGCCCAAGCCGCCACGGCCACCCTTGAGTAGCACGAGCTGCTCGCCATGCTCCGTAACCTCGCCCACAGACTCGGTGTATGTCTCGCCTGTCTCCTCGTCGGTGTACACACGCTTAGCTACCGTGCCGAGGGGTACGGGGATGATGATGTCCTTGGCGTCGGCACCTGTTGAGCGTGCGCCATGACCATTCTCGCCATCCTCAGCAAACTGATGGCGCTTATATTTGAGGTGGATGAGTGTCCAATACTGGCTGTCGCCCTGAAGAATGATGCTGCCACCCTTACCGCCGTCACCGCCATCGGGACCGCCGAAGGCTACGAACTTCTCACGACGGAAGTGGCATGAGCCAGCACCACCGTGACCTGAGCGTGCAAAAATCTTAACATAGTCGACAAAATTACTTCCTGCCATAATTGCTTATTATTAAATTCGGGCGCAAAGATACAAAAAAAATCCAATATACCTTAATCTCACATAAATATATGTGCTACCAGCACTCCACATCGAAGTAGACTATCATATTGTTGTGTAGGATAGTATTTTTTTTTGGAGACCATGGGACCATGAGACCGTGGGACCAAAACGAGGTCTCGGACAATGGCTGATGCTATCTATCCTCGGTCTTAGTAGTCTCCCTGGTCCTCTTCTATTTTAAGTGCACTTTAGCGTTTATGCATCTATGAAAATATATATTCCATTTTATTTGACAAAAAGTTGTTGATATAGTTTGATATAGAGAAAAATTTATTAAATTTGCGTAATCGTTATTACATACACACAAAAGATACAAACAATTTATATTTATGCGAATACAGAGTATTGCATGTCGCCTTATGTGTGCGGCATGTTTAGTTATGGTTGTAGCATGTGTAGATGAATCTTTTGACCTAAACGAGGTGTCAAAAGAGGTGACCATATGCACTGATAAAACAACACTCCCTTTGGGATATTTAGAGGGCAAAACTTTGGAGGAGCTCCTCGATGGTCAGGATATCGAGGGGTTGAACATCGATGAGAACGGCAATCTTTCGTTTAGTTATGTCGGAGAGACCGAGACGATAGGCATCGACGGTATAAGCCGAGAGTTCGAGATTCCAATGATTGAGAGCTCATTCAGAGTGGAGGATTACCCCCAGTTTAATCTCGATATGGATAGGATTACCTTAGCCGCCGATGAGACTATCGAGGTGTCGGGATTTGAGGAATATGAGGCTATGCTTGGTTATAGCTTTGACATTCCCGATGGTATCAACATGCCTATAAGTGGTAGTTACAGCACGGTGTTTGAGGATGATAATTTCCATATTGAGTTCGCTGTCCCTGAGCAGATTCTGAATGTCAACAAGATATACTTCCGTGACATTGAGAATGGTCATCATGGTGCCCCCATGCACATATATGTCAACTTTAACGGCTTGGCAGATGTCAATGGTGGTGGTAACCTCAATTTTGAACTCAACATCGAGGGTGGTTCATTCCGTATTCTTGATGCGGATAATAACTTTATATGTGAAGACAATAAGTATGGCGACACCTTTACGATTGCTTCAGATGCTAAGTCTATCGACTTTGTGATATACATAGAGAGCATAACAAATAACACGGAGTTAGATGATAATCACCATTTGGATCTCCCATTGAAGCTCTCCTACGACATGGACTTCGAACTTACAACAAAGGCGGGAACGGTTGATTTGAGTAAGCTCCCAAATGTCTCTCTTAGCGCAGAGTTTGAGTATGGCGATGCGGAGGTTGCTGTATCTACAGAAGTTGACATTGTAGACTGCAAAGTTGAAAACGGCAGCGCTATAGAGATTGCAGGTCTCCCATCTGAGCTCAAGAGTATTAATCGCGTGGGTATGCTACCCAATGAGAACTCTATACTTAACCTTTATGCCCATGGCATGAGCTGGCTTGGCGATTTGGCTGAGGATATAGAGGTTGTTGTGGCGTTGCCACAGTATCTAAAGTTGCACCATGTCGCGCAGGAGAATTATAGCTACGATGAGGATGCAGGAGTGCTTACAACGACTCTCGCCCAATTGGATGAGGGTGTAGTGTTTGCTATTGAAGCTCTTGACTTTGGCGCTGAGGGCATTGAACCAGATGCCGATGGTAAGTTAAAACTCGATTTTGCACCCTCAATAAAGGCGCACTTCACCGATGGCTCACATGTTAATGTGTCGTCGTTGTTGCATGACTCGGGCTTCGAAATCAACGTGGGTATCGAGGCGGCGACCCTATCTATTGAGAGCTTTAGCGGAATGATAGATTATAGCTATGAGGTTGAGAAGGCGTTTGAGTTGACTGGTCTCGGAGATATAGACCTTAATATTGGTGGCGTAGGCATCAAACCAATCATCGAGGTTAACATAACCCATCCGCTTACGATGGCGACAAAACTTGCGGGCTCTGTAGAGCCATGTGTAGATGGCGAGGTTGTGCAGGATAATGTTGTGTCGTTTAGTGATGTGGAGTTAGCTCCAGCTACATATGTGGGTGGAGAGATTGAGAATGCTGAGATAACCCTTATCATTGCAGATGAGAGTCTCCGCGAGAGTTATGATGACTCTAAGTATATATTTATCGCATGCGATGTTACTAAATTGATAAGTGGTACACTGCCCGATGCGCTTAACATAAAGCTCTCTCTTGGGGTAGATTCCGAGCAGATGCAGACACTCTATATTACAGACTCTCTATCTATATCTTATGGCTATAGGGTAGATGTTCCATTTGTTATTGATGAGAGTTTTGAGGTGCGCTATAGCGAGGAGGTGAATGACCTAAATTCACTATTCGCAGAGCTTGCGAACTACGATATTGAGGTTGGTGACATTGCAATTATAGCTACGGTGACAAACACAACACCTCTGCAGTTGGAGGCGGGTGTAGCGCTCAAAGATGCAGAGGGTAATGTCTCGGATGTGCAAGTGTTGATTGCAGAGGGCTCTAAGGTCTTGGGTTCGAGTGATGGCGTGACACCACAGGAGAGCGTGCTACGCTTCGAACTCGACTTCGGCGAGGATGGCAAGATAGCAAAGCTCAGCGAGGTGGATGCTATAGCCATCGATCTCGTGGCATCGTGTGCCGTTGAAGAGGGTAGCTCTGTGGCACTAAATACTAAGCAGTCGTTAAGTGCTAAGTTGCAGTTGGAGCTTGATGGAGGTATCACCATAGACTTCGACAAACTTAAGGAGATGCTATAAATTAGGCAGAGTCGGTTCTGAAGACTATTTCGAGTCAGGGATTTCGGCGCTAAATGTGTAATAATAAAACTAAAATTATATGAAGAGATTTTCGCTATTATTGGTAGTTATAATTACCATGATTGGGATTGGGAGTGCCTCGGCTCAATCTCGTAACTCATACTTTATGGAGGGCTCTTACTTTCGTAATGATATGAACCCCGCCCTTGCTCCTACGCGCGGCTACCTTGCTCTACCGGGCATGAGTGGTGTGGGTGTAAATGTGTCGTCGAACTTCTTGTCTGTCGACAACTTCTTCTATCAGCGCGATGGTCAGCTTGTAACGGCGTTTCATAAATCGGTTGAGGCTGATGAGTTCTACGGTAAACTTCCCGCTGAGGGTAAGTTGGCGATAGATAGTAAGGTCAATATCTTCGGCGTTGGTTTCTATTCGAAGAAGACCTTCTGGACATTCGGTATAAATGCCAATGAATCTGCAGATATGGCAATGTCGATGGATGCGTTCAAGGCGCTTAAAACGCTTGGTAATGGCACTTATGATATGGGTAATGCTGCCTTTGAGGCAAACTCATACTTGGATGTCTACCTCGGTACATCGTTCCGTGTGCATGAGAATGTCAATGTAGGTATCAAGGCCAAGTTCTTGATGGGTGTTGCTACGCTCGACGCTCAGTTCGATAAGTTGCAGGCGAATGTTGGTGATAGCGGCATAGATGCCAACTTTAATGGCACATTCCGCACAAACGGTATCCTCTTTGATAACCGTAAGATGGCTAATAATACCGATTTTGCAAATATGTTGAATACCGATATGGGCTATATGTTTGACAATATCGATAGCTTTGGTTTTGCTGTCGACCTCGGTGTTGAGGCGCGTTTCTTGGATGACCACCTCAAAATCTCGGCTGCCGTTACAGACCTCGGATTTATTAAGTGGAACTTGGGTACAACGAATGCTACAGGTGTTGTAAGCGGTGATGCCTACTTCAATGGTGTGAACATGGAGAGCTCGGAGGCGGATGCAGCCTTTGAGTGGGATGTGCAGGATACGCCAGAGAGTGGTGATTATACTACACACTTAAACTTCTCGGTGAATGCTGGTGTTGAGTATAATATCTTGAATAACCACATCGCTTTTGGCGTGTTGTCTCACACAAAGTTCTGTAGCACAATGACCTATACAGAGCTTACAGCATCTGTGAACTTCCGCCCCACAAACTGGTTATCAGCATCTGTTAGTCACACCTTCCTCAATGAGAATCGCCCAGGTGTATTTGGCTTTGCGCTAAATATCCACCCCAGCGTTATAAACATCTATGCAGGTGTTGACTACATCGATACACAGTGGGTTAAGGGTCCAAAGGTTCAGGATGTGTCAATTCCTCTTCCTCGCTATGCAAAGTCTGTGAATGCTTATGTAGGTGTGGGCTTTAACTTTGGTCGTCCAAAATTTATGAAGATGCCTAACTACTAAACGGCGGGTTGTATCGTGATACGGGAGATGTCCAATCGGGCATCTCCTTTTTTGGGTCTATTAGGTAATGATATATCGGATGTATTAGACTCTGATGCCTATGCCGTACATGAGATTGTGGGTGTACTGCGTGCTATTGAAGCGGTAGCCCACATAGATAAAGAGTCGACGTGTGAGGTGTGCCTTGAGCGAGAAGGTGGTGTAGATGCGGCTCATGTCGTAGCCAACGTCGTGCATGTTTACGCCTATGCCAACGCCAACTGTGAATATAGGTGCGCTAATCTCGCCACGCAGTGATGCTCCTACCTCGGTCTGCTCCCATAGCGAGGGGCGCGCGTAGGCGATGGTTACACCATCAGCATCTTTGATTCCGTTATAGAGGTTGAGGCTGCTGTCTAATTGTAGGTCGAGCGAGGCGCCTATTGCAAAGTAGTCGTTGAGGTGGTAGGTGGGTTGAATGTTGATGCCAGCAATTGGTAGCGCCTTGTCTATGTAGAAGAATGTCCCATTCTCAATGAAACGGTCGGCACGCCAACCTCCATATGCGATAATGTCGTATGATATATGCTTTGCGAAGCTCTTATCTCTGAGGGTGTTGCTTGGTGCTATGAGGCGTTTTGCTGGGGCCTCTATGCGCTCTGCGTTGAATAGGTAGGTTGCGCCAAGTCGCACGCCAAACATGTTTGAACCTGCATTGGGGAAGTGTGTGTCGCCATTCGAGAAGTGTGTGAAGTCGGGCGTTATGGCAAGCTCCCAATTGTCATTTGCACGCCATGTAAGGGGTATTGCGACGTTTATCATGACGTTGCCTCGGGAGTTCATCGCTTCGTTGGGGTGCCAGCCCCACGAGTATCCCAAGTTCCACTCATAGCCTACAGCAAGGTCGGGAGTGAGGTCGGCGATATGCGCACCCTGAAAGAGGTATAACGCCATGGGTGTGCCCATTAGCTCATGCTCCCAATATGTATATGTAGCGATGCCAATGCCCTGATATGCTGTCGGAAAGAGTTTGCCAAGGCGGCTGTTGTTGCTAAATGAAAATCTGTAGCGTGCGTGGAGTGATAGGGTATTATTTAGGGGGTGATTACCCTCGCGCATGGCGTAGTGTGATACCATGTGGTAGGCGGGGCGCACCTCCACCGAGACACCATGGCATAACGAATCGCACCACTTGGGGCTTGCGGCAGTCGCTGCTGTAGCCCCAAATAGTGATACGATAAGTAGCGCGGCGAAGGCTATTATTTGCCCTCGTGCCATGTGCGTATGTTGTTTGCTACGCACTCAATAAGACGGTCGATGGCCTCGGCTGCCGACCATGCATTGTGGGGCGAAGCCAAGAGGCGATAACGATCCTTAATATTATATAGAGGTGATTCGCGAAGTGGCTCAACGGAGAATACGTCGAGTGCTGCGGCTGCAACCCAACCATTGTCGAGAGCCTCAGCAAGAGCTGCCTCGTCGATGATGCCACCGCGTGCAACGTTGATAACCAATGCCGTAGGCTTCATCACCTTCAACTCCTCACGACCCACAAGACCGCGTGTGCGCTCGTTGAGGGGTGAGTGCACAGAGAGTATGTCGCACCACTCCAACATCTCCTTAAGCTCCATTGCAGGGTATGCCTCTTCGCGCTTAGCGCCCGAAGTTGAGAAGTAGCGCACTTCGCAGCCAAAGGCCGAGGCAAGGCGTGCCACCTCGCGACCAATGTTACCGAGGCCTATGATGCCCCACTTCTTGCCGCGAAGCTCGAAGGTGAAGCGGTCGTAACAGAAGGCACGGTCAGCCTTCGCGTAGCGACCATCGTGGAAGTATTCGTCGAAATATACGATGTTGCGTGCAAGGGCGAGGGCTGATGCAAGGGTTGTCTCAGCAACCGATGTTGTTGAGTAACCAACGGCATTCTTAACCACGATGCCGAGCTCCTTTGCTGCCTCGAGGTCCACGTTGTTCATACCCGTTGCTGCCACGCAAATAAGCTTAAGGTCGGGCAATTGGCGCATTGCGTCGCCGTCAATCATAACCTTGTTCGTAATGGCAACATCGGCCCCCTTAAGGCGCTCCACCACCTGCTCTTTTGCAGTGTTCTCGTATGCTACATATTCGCCCTGCGATGTTATGGATGAGAGGTCGCGACCCGCGATGCTATACTCATCCAAAAAGACTATTTTACTCATATCTACATTATTTTAATTTTAGATTATTCGGTTTTCTCTTCTCTGCGAAATTCGCCCACAAGGTCGCGCACAACAACCGAGGCGCAGCCTATGCCAAACATGGCGGGAATGTAGGATATAGTGCCTACATTGGACTTTTTGTTCTGCTCCTCACACAAAATCATTGCTCCCTCGCGCACGGGTTCGGGTGAGAATACCGCCCAGAAACCACGCTTTATGCCTATTTTATGCAGGCGTTTGCGGAGCATGTGCGCCAATGGGCAGTGGTGCGTTTTGGCTATATCCTTAATCTCCATAAGCGTGGGGTCGGTCTTTGCTCCCGCGCCCATAGAGCTTACGAGGGGTATGCCTCGGTCGAGCGCTCCCTTTATAAGTGCGAGCTTCGGCGAGAGGGTGTCGATGGCATCTACAACATAGTCAAATTTGTCGCTATCGAGCAGCGCATCGGTCTCGTCATCCTTTATAAAGCGGTTAACCACAGAGAGTTGCAACTCGGGGTTTATATCCTTCAGTCGCTCTGCAAGGATGTCGCACTTCTCGCGGCCAATGGTCGAATGCAGCGCTACAAGCTGGCGGTTGATGTTACTCTCCGACACCTTGTCGGCATCGGCAATGGTCATGCGACCCACACCCGCGCGGACAATCATCTCTGCAGCATAGGCACCTACGCCGCCAACGCCCACAACCAATACATTCGCATTGCGAAGCAAGTTAAGTTTCTCCTCTCCCAAAAGTAACTCCGTTCTCTCGAGCCAATTACTCATCGTAGTCCAAAAAGTCGTTTATAGTTTTCGTATATATTTCTCTCTAATTCTGCGAGCATTACGCCCTTAATTGCGGCAACCTCGGCATACACATTAGCGATGTCCAATGAGGGGTCATCGTCGGTCTCGCAAAAGAGCCTATCGAGGGGTGTTACGACTATCGCCTGGCGCGTCTTTGACGAGCATAGCGAACGAACGCCAAATGATAGGTAGTAGCCTCTGCGCAACGCCTCCGCCGCCTGCTGCTGTGAACCGATAAATCCATGAAACACAACACCTACGATGTTGTACTCAGCAAGTATCTTAATGGTTGGTTCAAAAGCCTTAACCGTGTGCAGCACAACAGGTTTTTGAAATCTCTCTGCCGCTTCGAGATGTACCCGAAATAGCTGCTCTTGCGCTAACTTATCCACCCCGCACGCATAGTCTAAACCCGTCTCGCCAATGATGTCGCAGTGGGCAAAATCGGGAAGGTCACGCCCACGCTCAGCATCCCACGGATGTATGCCCGCCATCGTTGGCGACACCGCATCGGGGCGCGGATGGTGGGTGTGTATATCCACCAATATTTTGTTCGCATCATTCATCTTCGACTACAAATGTACTAATTTATCTACCAATATGCAAATATGCGGAGAAATGATTGGTCAATTCAAAAAAAATCCGTACCTTCGTGCGCATTTTATAATGTATATCGGTACACCATAAAGTTTCGTAAGCGATAAAATTACACTATAAAACTATTAAATTAAACTTATAATCTAACAAACAGTTTTTATGTCGAAAAACATTAAATTATGTAAAGGTCTCGACATCAAGCTTGTAGGTAAGGCCGAGGCTCGCTTGGAGAATGCTCCAATGGCGAAGTCATACGCTGTTAGTCCGCTTGATTACGAGAACGTTACACCTAAGCTGTTGGTTAAGGTAGGTGACAAGGTTGAGGCGGGTAGCGCTTTGTTCTTTGATAAGAACAATCCACGCATCCTCTTCACTTCTCCCGTTAGCGGTGTGGTTTCGGCCATCAACCGTGGCGAGAAGCGTAAGCTCCTCAATGTTGCCATCGAGCCCGATGCAACACAGGTGTACAAGCAGTTGACTGTGGTAGATGTTGCCAAGGCGGAGCGCTCAGCAATCGTTGAGATGTTGCTCGAGTCGGGTCTCTGGACTCGCATCGTAGAGCGTCCCTATGGTATCATCGCTAACCCAGATGCTACCCCCAAGGCTATCTTTGTGTCAGCTTTCGACTCAGCGCCCCTTGCTCCCGACTACAACTTCATTTTGAAGGAGGAGAAGGCAGCTATCGAGGCAGGTATGGCAGTCTTGGCACGCTTGACCGACGGCAAGGTTCACCTCTCTGCTCGCAAGGGCGACGAGGGCTTTATGGCAGAGGTTAAGGGTGTTGAGTACCACACCTTCTCTGGTAAGCACCCCGTGGGTAACGTAGGTGTTCAGATTCACCACATCGACCGCATCGCTAAGGGTGACATCGTGTGGACAGTAAACATCCAGGATGTTGCTATGATTGGTCGCATGGTTAAGGGTGGTAAGCTCGACATGTCTAAGACTATCGCTGTTGCTGGTAGCGAGGTTGAGAAGCCATGCTACAAGCGAGTTATTGCTGGTGCAGCAGTAGAGTCTATCGTAGGCAAGGTTAAGGATGGCGTGCGTATCATCTCTGGTGATGTTCTTACAGGTGTTGCTACAGCTAAGGATGGTTATCTTGCAGCTAACGCAAACATGGTAACGCTCATTCCTGAGGGCGATAAGTATGAGTTTATGGGTTGGGCAATGCCCCGTTTCCACCGCTTCTCGGTGTCTGGTGCATACTTCTCATGGCTCTTCCCCAAGAAGTCTTACAAGCTCGATACCAACACTAATGGTGAGGAGCGCCCATTCGTTGTTACAGGTCTCTACGAGAAGTACTTGCCAATGGATGTATATGTGTCATACTTGTTGAAGGCGTGTCTCACAAAGAATCTCGACAAGATGGAGAATCTCGGTTTGTATGAGGTATTGCCCGAGGATTTGGCGCTTTGTGAGTTTGTTGATCCTTCGAAGATTAACATGCAGCAGGTTTTGCGCGATGGTATTAACTTAATGATTAAGGAGAGCTAATTATGGGATTGCGTAAATTTGTAGATAAGATTAAGCCCACCTTCTCTGAGGGTGGTAAGCTAAGTTTCTTACACTCGACATTTGGCGGTTTTGAGACTTTCCTTTATGCTCCAAACATCGTGACTAAGCGCGGTGCACACATCCGCGACTGTAGCGATATCAAGCGTGTGATGATTACCGTTGTTGTGGCCCTCATCCCCGCTTTGTTGTTTGGTATGTACAACATCGGCCGTATGGCTGGTTTCACCGATACTACTTGTGCAGGTGTCTTCAATGCATTCCTCTATGGTTTGATTGAGATGTTGCCTATGATCGTGGTATCTTATGCTACTGGTCTCGGTATTGAGTTTATGTTTGCAGAGCGTCGTAAGCACGAGGTATACGAGGGTTTCCTTGTATCAGGTCTTCTCATCCCTATGGTGATGCCTATCGGCACTCCACTTTGGATGGTTGCTGTCGCTACTGCATTTGCTGTTATCATCGGTAAGGAGGTATTCGGTGGTACAGGTATGAACGTCTTCAACCCCGCGTTGTTGGCTCGTGCCTTTGCGTTCTTCGCTTACACTCCTCAGATGTCAGGTGAGACTGTATGGTACTCTACTGGCAAGATTCACAGCCTCTTGGGTCTTACTCCCGCAACTGATGCCGTAGCTACTACTACAGGTGCTACACCTTTGGCAACACTTGCAGATAAGGCTGGTGAGTTCACACCATCACTCTTTGAGGCTTCATTCTTTGGTTTGGTTCCTGGCTCTGTTGGTGAGACATCTACTTTGGCAATCCTTATCGGTGCTGCTATCTTGCTCTTCACAGGTGTCGCTTCATGGCGCATTATGTTGTCTGTATTCGTAGGTGGTTTGGCTATGGGTTACCTCTTCAACCTCATTGGTCCCGATGTAATGCCTATTGCTGATGGCGCATCAAAGGCTGAGATTGCTTATGCCGCACGTGCTGCTTACATGAATATTCCTCCTTACTATCACCTTGTTGTTGGTGGTTTCGCGTTCGGTGCTGTATTTATGGCTACTGACCCTGTTACATCGGCACAGACTAACACTGGTAAGTGGATTTATGGCTTCATGATTGGTGCTTTGGCAATCCTTATCCGTGTTATCAACCCCGCTTACCCAGAGGGTATGATGCTCTCAATCCTCTTTATGAATGCTTTGGCTCCGCTTATCGACTACTTCGTTGTTGAGCGTAACATTGCACGTCGTAAGAAGCTTATCAAGAACGTTAAATAATCCGAGAAGCTATGGCAATTAATAAGAATTCTAATATTTATACTATCATCTACACTGTTGTGATGGTGGTTATCGTGGCTTCATTGCTTGCATTCTTGGCTACTTCACTTAAGGACAAGCAGGATGCTAACATCCTCAATGACCAGAAGTTCTCTATCATGAAGGCCTTCGGTGCTGCTGATGAGAATAGCCTGAAGAGTGCAGTGGTTGAGATTTTTGACGCAAATGTAGCAATCGGCCTTGTGTCACCTACTGAGGATGGTGTTAGCGTTGAGTGGCTTGATCCTAAATCAGAGGATGCTGCAACTAAGGAGCGTGCTGAGGAGGTCCTCGAGCTCTTGAGCGACCGTAAGACTCTCGCTGCACAGAAGAGTGAGTTACCTGTTTTCAAATATGAGAGCGCTGAAGATGAGACTATCTACGTATTGCCTATGACTGGTACTGGTCTTTGGGGTGATATCTGGGGCTATGTAGCTGTAAAGGCTAATGCAGAGGGTCAGCTTGTAATCAGCGGTATCGTAATGTCACACGCTGGTGAGACTCCTGGTCTTGGTGCTGAGATCGCTACTACCAAGGTTCAGGATAAGTTCGCTGGTAAGTTGTTGTACGATGCTGATGGCGCTTTTGCTGTTGAGATGGTTAAGGGTATGACTAAGAAGCAGGCTCAGGCTGATGCATCAAAGGTTGATGCTATCACTGGTGGTACAAAGACCTGTGATGG
This sequence comes from Alistipes sp., assembly GCA_045634765.1. GTDB lineage: Bacteria > Bacteroidota > Bacteroidia > Bacteroidales > Rikenellaceae > Alistipes. The sequence continues at coordinate 18,828 of JAZRAW010000088.1, read as the reverse complement.
TGTTAATGAGATGCTTGCAAGGTCTATCGGTAACTATGAGTCGTTCCTCAAGACTTACGTCGTAGGTGCAATTGAGGATACAGCTTGTGAGGAGTGTGCATGCTGTGCTGAGTGCACAAAGGAGTGCGCTGATTGCACAAAGGAGTGCGCTGACTGCTCAAAGAAGTGCGAGACATGCGACAAGGCTGCAGATTGCACAAAGGAGTGTGCTCACAAGTGCGAGAATGCTGCAGACTGCACAAAGAAGTGTGAGCAGTGTCAGGGTAACGGCGAGTGTGCTGCTAAAACAGGTGTTGAATCTAAATAATGTGGAGGAGTAAGCTATGAAATTGAGTAAGAATTTTACAAATCCTTTGGCAGCAAATAACCCTGTTATCGTTCAGATTTTGGGTATTTGCTCGGCTCTTGCCGTAACAGTACAGCTCGAGCCTGCATTGGTTATGGGTCTCTCTGTAACTTTCGTAACAGCATTCGCTAACCTTGTGATGTCATTGTTGCGTAATGGTCTTCCTTCACGTATTCGTATCATCGTTCAGTTGGTTGTGATTGCAACACTTGTAATCGTGGTTGACCAGGTGCTTAAGGCATTTATGTATGATGTATCAAAGCAGCTCTCAGTATACGTTGGTCTTATCATCACCAACTGTATCGTGATGGGTCGTGTTGAGGCATTTGCATTGGGTAACAAACCTTGGGCATCGTTTGTCGACGGTATTGCAAACGGTTTGGGCTATACCATCATCTTGGTTATTGTGGCGTTCTTCCGAGAGTTCTTCGGTTCGGGTTCTCTCTTTGGCTACAACATCATCCCCGAGAGCTGGTATATTGTTGAAGGTGGCTGCTATTCAAATACTGGTTTGATGCTCTTCCCACCTATGGCTCTTATCATCGTAGGTTGCATCATCTGGATACATCGTACTATTAACAAGGATCTTCAGGAAAAATAGGAGGGTAGCATATGTTAAATTTGTTTATTAATTCGGCGTTAATTGAGAACATGGTCTTCGCATACTTCTTTGGTATGTGTTCATATATCGCCGTATCAAAGAGCGTAAAGACCGCGTTGGGTTTGGGTGCTGCTGTTACCTTCGTACAGGTTATGACTGTGCCCTTGAACTTCCTATTAAATAAGTATGTCCTCTCTCCCGATACTTGTATATTGGGTCAGGGTGTAGACTTGAGCTTCTTGTCGTTCATCTTGTTCATCGCCGTTATCGCTGCATTCGTGCAGTTGGTGGAGATGATTGTCGAGAAGTTCTCTCCCTCACTCTACAACCAGTTGGGTATCTTCTTGCCCCTTATCGCTGTAAACTGCGCAATCATGGGTGGTTCACTCTTCATGCAGCAGATGGTAGGCTCGGGTGAGATTGTAAGCGTTGGTGACTCTATCGTTTATGGTCTCGGTTCTGGTATTGGTTGGTGGTTGGCTATCGTTATGATGGCTGCTATCCGCGAGAAGATTGAGTACTCACACATCCCTGCAGCTATGAAGGGCCCTGGTATCGCATTTATCATCACTGGTTTGATGGGTATCGCCTTCATGATCTTCTCAGGTATCCAGTTGGATAAGTTGGGTGCGCCCGAGAAGGTGGCAGAGGAGGCTGTTGTTGAGACTGTAGTTGAGGATACAACAGAACCAGTTGCTGAGGTTGTTATTGATAATGCCGATAACGCCTCTGAGGGTGATTCTGCTAAGACAGTTGAGGACTAACCTTTAATAAGAGTAAAAGATGGAGATTATTATTTATGCAGTAGTTGCCTTTTTGGTGGTGACACTCGTGTTGGTGGCACTACTACTCTTTGCAAAGGCAAAACTTACCTCGTCTGGTGCCGTTAAGATTGACATCAACGAGGGTGGCAAGGTGCTCGAGGTTGCTTCGGGTTCTACATTGCTCAACACACTCTCTGAGCAGGGTATCTTCCTCCCCTCAGCTTGTGGTGGTAAGGGTGCTTGCGGTCAGTGCAAGTGCCAGGTTGTAGCTGGCGGTGGCGAGATTTTGCCTACCGAGCGTGGCTTCTTCAACCGCCGCGAGATTAACGAGGGCTGGCGTCTTGGTTGCCAGGTTAAGGTTAAGGAGGATATGCAGATCAAGGTTCCTGCATCTGTATTGAGCATCAAGAAGTGGGAGTGCGAGGTTGTATCGAACAACAACGTTGCTACATTTATCAAGGAGTTCGTGGTTAAGCTCCCCGAGGGTGAGCACCTCAACTTCCGCAGTGGTGGTTACATCCAGATCGATGTTCCTGCAATCACCGTAGATTACAAGGATATCGACGTAGATCCCGAGTACCGTGAGGACTGGGAGAAGATGGGTGTATTCAACCTCAAGATGGTTAACCCCGAGCCACAGGTACGTGCATACTCATGTGCTACATACCCTGCTGAGGGCGATATCATTAAGCTTAACGTGCGTATCGCAACGCCTCCATTCGATCGTGCTAAGAACGATTGGATGCCTGTTAACCCTGGTGTATGTTCTTCATACATCTACTCGTTGAAGCCCGGTGACAAGATTATCATGAGCGGTCCTTTCGGTGAGTTCTTCCTCCCCGACAACCTCTCTGACGATCAGGAGCTCGTATTCATCGGTGGTGGTGCAGGTATGGCGCCTATGCGTTCACACATCATGCACCTCTTCAAGACCCTCAAGACTGGTCGCAAGGTTAACTTCTTCTACGGTGCACGTTCACTCAAGGAGGCGTTCTACCTCGATGACTACTACCAGATTGAGAAGGAGTTCCCCAACTTCAAGTTCCACCTCGCCCTCGACCGTCCCGATCCCGTGGCAGACGAGGCTGGTGTACCTTATGTTGCAGGCTTCGTACACAACGTGCTCTACGAGACATACCTCAAGCAGCATGACGAGCCAGAGGGCATCATCTACCTCATGTGTGGTCCTCCAATGATGGCACAGTCGGTAGTAAACCTTCTCGACAGCCTTGGTGTGCCTGAGGAGAATATTCTCTTCGATAACTTCGGCGCATAATTTCGCGTGATAAGGGGTCGATTGCGGCCCCTAACAAAAAATGCCGTCAATGGGACGTACGTCAAGTACTACCCATCGACGGCATTTTTGCCGAGTGTTGCACTCGGCGCCCTTCTGACGCGAAATTTAGCTTCGCATACATCCAGGTTTTTCATGTCAGCACCACAACTGCACCACTCTGACAACAAAGCATGACACTACCCATCGACGGCATTTTTGCCGAGTGTTGCACTCGGCACCCTTCTGACAAGAAATTGGGGTTTACCGCTAATGTAGGCTAATCAAAAAAACTACCCCTTCCTCAGTGGAAGGGGTAGTTCGTTTTACGGCGACTCGTGCGCTTAGATTGAGATATTCAAAATCTCGAGCTTGAGCATACCCGCTGGAACCTGAACCTCGACAATCTCGCCAACCTTCTTGCCAAGCAATGCCTTAGCGATAGGTGTGCCGATAGCAAGTTTGCCCTCGCGCAAGTTTGCCTCATTCTCCGAAACGATGGTGTACTCGACCTCGCGCTTTACGTTGTGGTTCATGAGCTTAACACGGCTCAAAATCTGCACCTTTGATGTGTCAATCTTGCTTTCATCAATGATGCGTGCCTTTGAAAGTGTGTTCTCGAGCTGTGCGATGCGCATCTCCAAAAGACCCTGTGCCTCGCGTGCTGCATCATACTCTGCATTCTCCGAGAGGTCTCCCTTGTCGCGAGCCTCGGCGATAGCTGCTGCCGCTGCAGGACGCTCTACCGATACCATGTGGTGGAGTTCCTCCTTAAGTTTGTTCATACCCTCAGCTGTGAGGTAGATAATTTCGTTGCTCATAATCTATTATTTTATTTAATTTTTGTCTCTCTCGTAGGGTTGCTCATTAGGCACAAAAAAAATATGAATTCCAATCCTATTAAAGATCAGAACTCCCATTGTGCCATACACGACACCCCTTTCAAATACTCTACAAAGGTACGCCAATTTTTCGAAAGAACAAATTTTTTTGGCACAAAGTATGCCGCACAGTGTGAATCAACTTATAAATTGTTTAATTATATGTATAATCATTATTCACGCCATACAAGCACTCAGCAGCTTCTCGTCACGTCGTCTGCGATTTTTAGTTCGCTAATTGCAGATATACAGCATGCGCGTGAGACAATAGATATGGAGTACTATATATTCTCAAACGACCGTACGGGGCGTCTCTTTGCTGAGATACTGCGTCGTAAGGCGCGTCAGGGTGTAAGCGTGCGTCTGATTATTGACGGCTATGGCTCTATCTCCTTAGGGCGTGAGCTATGTCGTGCTATGCAGAGCGATGGCGTAGACCTTAGGTCTCATGCTCTGATGCGTCGTAGTCGTTTTCATCGCAAGATTGCAGTCATAGATGACCATATTGCACATGTAGGCGGTGTCAATATCGCCGACAGATACATCGTAGGCAACACTCTTGGTAGGTGGCACGATGTTCAGTTGCGCCTTATGGGAGATGCTGTACACGACATAGTTAGGCTCTTTGACTACGATTACATGGTGAGTGAGGGGCTTAAGTGTGAGGTTCCGATGCTCTATAGCCATAGGGGACTGCAGGTCGTTTGGTCGGAGTGTCGTGGAGGTCGTGCCATCTCAGAGTTGCTTGAAGAGGTTGTTGCCGAGGCTCGTCACACGTTAATCTTTACCACGCCCTATTTCATGCCTCCACACTCGGTGTTAGAGTTGCTATCATCTGCTGTTAGTCGTGGTGTTAAGGTTCGAGTTATAGTTCCTGAGCGGTGCAATGTTTGGATGTTAGATGATGTCATACGCCGACGCATAGCCCAGGCGACTGCCTATGGCATAGATATGCGCATTTGTCGCGATGCCTTTGTTCATGCAAAGCTCGCCATAGTTGATGGTAGAAGGGTGGTTGTGGGTAGTGCAAATCTCGATTCTCGAAGCCTCTACCACAATCGCGAGATAATGGTAGTCACGGAGTACAAGGCGGTTGTTGCATCTGCAAAGCTATTTGTTGAGGGCTTGATGCAGCTCTCCTCGCCTCCCACAGCGAGTGATATGCGCTCCTATATTCCAGCCTTTGTAAGTAGGTGTTTTGAGGGCATACTATAGCAAGAGTGCCGTTGATATTGCTATCAGCGGCACTCTCTATATATAGGTGTCCTAATGTCTATCAGGATGTTATGCCCACTTAACGAGCGCGAAGTCCATACGGTGCTCGAGCTTGTCGTTAGATGGGAAGATACGCAATGCCACGTCGAACATACCTGTCTGCTCGGGAGCGTAGTCCAAAGCCAAGGTAACAGTGTTACCCTCCTCGGCTACGACGCTCAAGCGACGTGTCTCAACGACATTTGCTGCCTGGCCTGCCTCAATCTGAGTAGCCACAACGAGCTCTGCGCCGATATCCTCCTTGTTCAAGCCTGCGAGGTCGATGGTAAGCTCGAAGCGGTACTTCTTACCTACATACATTGCCTCAGACTCAATCTCGGCACGCTTAACATCGAGGATTGCGATGTTATCCCATGCTGCAGATACCTTACGCTTCCAAGCTGCAATCTGGCGAGCCATCAAGTAGTTGTTGTCAACGATGAGACCCTTACGCGCTGCGAGCTTGTTGTAGAAGCGCTCCTCGTAGTCGATAAGCTGACGGTTCATTGTGAAGTTAGATGCGATGTCTGCAACACACTTCTTAACAGCGTGAACCCACTTGTGAGGTACGCCATCCTCGTCACGGTCGTAGTACAAAGGTACGATCTGCTCCTCGATAGTGTTGTAAATCATCTCTGCATCGAGCTCATCCTGGAAGCGCTGGTCAGCGAATGAACGCTCCATAGGAAGCATCCAGCCAGCACCCTCCTTGTAGCCCTCAACCCACCAACCGTCGAGAACTGAGAACTGCATAACGCCGTTCATAACGCACTTCTCGCCTGATGTACCCGATGCCTCCAAAGGACGGGTAGGTGTGTTGAGCCATACGTCAACACCCTGTACCATGCGGCGTGCAAGCTCCATGTCGTAGTTCTGCAAGAAGACAATCTTACCTACGAACTCGGGCATTGCCGATACCTCTACGATACGCTTGATAAGGTCCTGACCGGGCTTATCGTTGGGGTGAGCCTTACCTGCGAAGATGAACTGCACGGGGCGCTCCTTGTTGTTTACCAACGCTGAGAGACGCTCGAGGTTAGTGAAGAGCAAGTAAGCGCGCTTGTATGTAGCGAAGCGGCGAGCAAAACCGATAGTAAGTACATCGGGCTTGATGCTCTCGGTAACCTGTACCATCTGGCGAGGTGACTGCAAGCGTACCTGTGTAGGATCGCTATAGCGCTTGCGGATGGTCTTAATAAGGCGCTCCTTGAGGAACATACGCTCGTTCCAGAGCTCTGTATCGTCAATCTTGTGTACGTTCTGCCACTCGGGGATGTTGTATGTGTGACCAGAGAATGCGTCGCCGAAGTACTTAGCGTAGAGGCGGCGGAGGTTCGATGCTACCCATGTTGGGAAGTGAACACCGTTAGTCACATAGCCGATGTGGAGCTCGTTCTTGAAGTAACCAGGCCACATGTTGCCGAGAATCTCCTTAGATACCTCACCGTGCAACCATGACACACCGTTAACCTCCTGTGAGAGGTTACATGCCAATACTGACATTGAGAACTTCTCGTTAGGGTCGTTGGGGTTAGTCTTACCGAGGTTGATAAACTGATCCCATGTGATGCCGAGTACGTCGGGGTAGTGTGACATATACTGACGAATCATCGACTCGGGGAATGCATCGTGACCTGCGGGCACGGGAGTATGTGTAGTAAACAGTGATGAAGAGCGTACTACCTCCATAGCCTCAGAGAACGAAAGGCGCTTCTTAGCGATGAGGTTGCGGATGCGCTCGATGTTGATGAACGCTGCGTGACCCTCGTTGCAGTGGTATACCTGCTGCTTGATGCCCATCTTTACGAGGGCGCGGATACCACCGACACCGAGCAAGATCTCCTGCTTCAAGCGGTTCTCCCAGTCGCCACCGTAGAGGTGGTATGTTACCTGACGATCCTCCTCGAGGTTTGCCTCGTAGTCAGCATCCAAGAGGTAGAGGTCTGTACGACCTACCTGGCACTTCCAAACGCGTGCAGAGAGTGTACGGCCAGGGAACGCTACCTGTGTAGTAATCCAGTTGCCATCCTCGTCGCGTACGGGAGAGATAGGAAGCTTGAAGAAGTTCTGTGCCTCGTATGTAGCCTCCTGTGCACCCTGTGCTGAGAGACGCTGTGTGAAGTAGCCGTAGCGGTACAAGAGACCAACTGCTACCATGCCTACGTTGCGGTCTGAAGCCTCCTTGAGGTAGTCACCTGCCAAGATACCGAGACCACCAGAGTATATCTTAAGTGTTGAGTGCAAACCATACTCCATAGAGAAGTAAGCAACTCGTGCGTGCTCAGGTGCTGGCTTCTCTGCCATGTAGTCGGTGAACTCCTTATATACTGCGTCCATGCGTGCAAGGAACTCATTGTCGTTGCAGAGCTCCTCGCAGCGTGTTGCTGTGAGCTTATCCAACAATACGATAGGGTTGCGGTCAACCTTTACCCAAAGCTCAGGGTCTACTGACTCGAACAAATCGCGTGCAGCAACTGTCCAGCACCACCAGAGGTTGCGTGAGAGCTCCTCGAGGGCCTTAAGGCGTGCAGGGATGCCCTTCTCGACCATGAGACGGTGCCATGAAGGACGGTTAGATGTGAGCTGCTGGCGCACGAAGTTAATCTGCTCAGAGCGGTCGCCACCGTCGATAAGTACGCGGTTTGTGCGTGATACAGAGTTGTCGATAGCCTCCTCGTAAGCCTGCTTATACTCCTTGAAGAGACGCTTCCAGAGTGCTGTGTTCGAAATCTCCATTGCACCCTTGCGTGCCTCAGCATACTCCTCAGCGTTCATATCCATGTAGTGCTTGAGGATGTCGGTAATCTGGAGTACAACCTCGCGAGTGTTGTAGTCGTCACGACGAACGATGTCTACACCCTTGTGCTCTGCCTGCTTTGCTACCCACATGCCGAAGCCTGCCAAAGTAGTAGTAACGGTAGGAACGCCGTAGGCTACTGACTCGAGGGGAGTGTAGCCCCATGGCTCGTAGTATGATGCGAAGATTGTGAGGTCAACACCTGCCAACATATCGTAGTAAGGCATGTTAAAGATGCCGTCGTTGCCGTTGAGGTATGTAGGCACGAAGAGAACCTTCACGCGTGAAGCAGTTGTAGAGAGAATGCTGCCCTCGATAGACTGAGATACCTGATCCCAAGCCTCTGCCTCGAGGTGGTGTGTGAGGTAACGCTTCTGTGCGGGGTCGATAGCGCTGCCGTTAGCGAGGTGCTGTGCGAGGTCCTCGCGAGCACCAGTGTTGCCTGCGGGAACTGCTATAACAGCCAATACATCGCGGTTGATGTTGCTTGTCGCGAGCTGCTTGAGTGACTCAAGGAATACATCGAGACCCTTATTGTGGAACTCGTAGCGGCCGCTTGATGCTACGATGAGTGTATCCTCAGCGAAGTCGTAGCCCCATGTAGCGCGTGCCACGTCGATAAGCTTGCGGCGTGATGCTGCGCGAAGCTCTGCGAGCTGTGCCTCAGCGGGCACGAAGCCATTCTCGAAGCCGTTAGGAGTGATGCGTGTAACCTCGCGGCCGAGCAAGTAGCGGCACTCGTTAGCTGTGATGTCGCTAACTGTGAGGAATGCGTCAGCATAAGTAGCACCAGCCTTCTCCAAAGAGTGCTTTGCCATAACGTTGAACTGGCGTGCGAGCTCGTCAGCGTTAAACTTGTGGAGGTCGTTGTAGAGTGGCAAGCGGTTGCCAGCGATGCAGCGACCCATAACTGTTGCGTGTGTAGAGAATACTGTTGCAACGTATGGTGCGTTGTCGTGCAAGTAGAGTGAGCCTGCTGCAGCCATCCACTCGTGGAAGTGTGCCACAATCTTGTTTGAGGGCTGACACATGGTCTCGGCGAATGATGCGATTACAACACCTGCTGCGTGACCGAACAATACTGGCTCGATGTAGTCCCACTGACCCGAGAGAGAGTCTACGTGGTAAGCCTCCCAAAGCTGCTTGAGGATGTTGTCCTTCTCGCGGATGAACGACTTGAAGTCGATAAGGATTGCGATGGGGCTGCTTTCGATAGCCCAACGGCCGATGCGAACGCGTACGCCCTTGTTGTAGAGTGACTCACGCCATGCTGCCATGAGCGTTGTGTCCTCCACGAACTCTGGGCTAACGTAGTCTGACGAGAAGTCGGGGCCGATGGTGATGTACTTATCACCGAGCTCACGCTTCACTGTTGGTGCCTTCGAGGCGATAACGGTGTGAATGCCGCCCACCTTGTTGCACACCTCCCAACTAACCTCAAACAGGTAGTCAGGAGTCAAATTTACATTACTCATATTAGTTTTTTTATTAAAATAATTTTTCTAACTATCACCCTTGCAAACTCTCCCATTTTGAAGTGATCACCGTCGTTGAAACCTCTTGATATACAAAAGTTACCGCCGTAAAAGGGTATGGTTAATCAAATTGCAAAGATAGCAAAATTATCTGAAGTGGGGAAATATTTATTAAGTTTTTTTAATAAATAGTAGTAAATATATCCCGAACGGGCATTTTTGAGTGCTGAACGGTATGATTTTACCTTCGAATTGCTACTTTTTTTCAGCGAGTGCGACCCTTTTGCGTAGGCGAAGGGCGGTCATCAGTGCTGCCGAGCTTAGTCCAACGATAAGACCAATAACTAAGCCGTGGCAACCCATATCGAAGTGATAGGCAAGGAGTATGCCTATGGGGATGTTCAAAACAAGGTAGCTGCATAGCACGATGGGCATGATAATCTTGACATCCTGCATGCCGCGCATCATGCTTATGGATAGTCCCTGCACCGAGTCAGAGAACTGGTAGATGGCGATAAGGAGCATCAATTCGGCCGTGAGTGCTATGACCTCGGCGTTGTCGGTGAATATCGCTGCAATAGGCTGGCGCAGAGTGACAAATACTACGGCCATAAGCGTTGCCCAAAGGAGTCCGAGGTGGTATGTTGCATTCATCGTGGGGCGTAGCTCCTCGGTGTGGCGGTTGCCGTGGATGTGCGATATGAGGATTGTCGATGCCGAGCCTATAGCCACGGTAATCATCCATGCTATGTTGGCAATGCTAAAGGCAACCTGCATGGAGCCCGCTGCAACCTTGCCAAACGATAGTGCGAGGATAGATGTTAGGATGAAGGCCGCCGACTCCAAAATCATCTGGAACGAGATGGGGAAACCTATCTTTATAAGTGACGATATGTGCTTGAGTGCCACTGCATGGCGGCTGAAGAATGTGCGGTATATGCGTAGACGCTGCCAGAGGAAGAATACGGCAATTATAGCGCCCATCTGTCCTACGCGCGATATGAGCGTGGCGAGACCTGCGCCCTCGGCACCCATAGGCTCTATGCCACACTTGCCGAAGATGAATATGTAGTTGAACGCTACGTTTGCGATGTTACCCATAAGCGTTATCCACATCGCTATCTTGGTGTTGCCTATGCCCTCCAAGAACTGCTTCACAGCGAGGAATATCATCAGCGGCATTATGCTCCACACAAGCATATCGTAGTAGGGTAGTGCCATTGCTGCCACCGCCTCGACACTCTCGCCAGGACTCGACATCCACTCGCCCAACACGCCTATAAATGGTCTCAATGCCAACGCTATAGCCGTGCCCACAACGCCTATGGCCAATGAGTAGACTATGCCATTCTGAAAGAGGTGACCCACCCTACGCCTATCGCCACGCGCATAGTGCTCGCCCACAAGCGGTGTAATTGCCATAGCAAGGCCTAACGCGGCAAGATATATCAACAGAAAGAGCGAACTACCCAACGATACCGCTGCTAAAGGTACGGGGTCTACACCGCCATACTGACCCACCATGGCCGTGTCGGCAAACTGCGTGGTGAGCTGACCCGCCTGTGCAACGATGACGGGTAGCGCGAGCTTCAGCAGTCGCTTGTAGTATGGGGTGTATTGGCGTAGTTTCATAATTCGAGCGACAAATATACAAAAAAAAGTTGTTACTTTGTTGTGATAATAGTGCATCTACTGCCGCTAACAAAATATCGAGACAATGAGCAGTACGCTTTAGTACAGCCCATCGCCTCGAATTTTGCCGAGCGAAAGTATCTACACTATTCTGACAACAAAGCGGCTCTGCAGTCGCTGACCATAGGTTCTATTCATTCTGAACGAGGTGATGAATCTCTCAGTCAGCACGTCGTCTTTCCGTCGTATAAGTTTACGGGTAATTATTTACTTACCAAGTTTTAGTGACAGTTTGGCGATCCTTAACTTTGCCCGTTCCTTGACACCACTGACACTTGCCTGACTGGTTGCCGCCATAGCAGTTGGGGCACTTTATCCAATCCCCGAAGCTGTGAAATACGCCTTTTCCATTACAGGTTTGGCATTTGCTAGAGCCATGGCAATGTGGACAGTTGACATCCACATATACACTTTCATATGTTGTATGTGTGTGGCTTGAGGTTTGAGTGGGGGGAGGTGTTTGAGTGGGGGGAGGTGTTTGAGTGATAGGAGGTACTTGAGTAGGAGGAACTGTTATGGCGGGAGGAGGTGCTTGCATTACAACATAGCCTCTTCCCCAACACATATTGCATACGATCTTACCAGACGCACCGCAATATGGGCATGGCATCCAGCCGAAGAACCCATCAAATATTGCACCGCTACCTCCGCACATTTGGCAAATTGCAGTATAGCCGACTCCATTACAGTTTGTACATTTTGTAGTTGTCTGGGCTTGTATATCTGATACACCTATTAAAAGTAGTGAGATACACAGGCAAAGTATTCTTTTCATACTTTCAATTTTTATATTAATGAATTTTGTGATATAGTATTCAGCCCCTATTACATTACGCACAAAAAAAGCGCGGGACAATTAGTATATTCCCACTTCGAGGTGTTTGGCGTAACCCAGGTAGATGAATAACTAAAAGCCCGCACCGAATGGTGCGAGCATTTCAACTATTATTCCCATCTACCTTTTTTAGTCGCCAAACTTCCGAAGTGATAGAATAAAGCTAAAACGCTTTTTCCAATATGTCTAAAATGTGCGTATCAAATTATACGCGATGCTTCATAGGCAAAAATGGTTTATGTTGTATATAAGTATTTATCTGACTGTGCATATTCTACAAAGATACCACAAATATACAAATCTTTCCATTAAAAACAAAATAAAAAGGTGGAAATCATCGTGTGACTTCCACCTAATTTTTTATGTTAGTTTATGTCAATGCGTCATTGCGAGCGAATGTAGTGAGCGTGGCAATCTCTCTCTCTTAGTGCTTAACTGAGGAAGATTCCCACAGTCGCTGCGCTCCTTCGGAATGACGGTTATTGTGATATGTTACAAGAACAACTTCACGCCGAAGAAGTAGGTGCGGGGAAGGGCGGGACCGTAGATATATGCCGAGTCGCGGCCTGCACCCATGTCGATATCGCGCTGATATGAGTCAAAGATATTCTTCATACCCGCATTTACCTCCAGGCTCACCACATTAGAGAGCGAGAAGGTGTAGCTGAGCTTGAAACCGAAGTCCCAGAACGACTGTGTGCGTGTCTCAGAGTCGGGGTGCTCAACGCCAAAGATGTCGGTATATGCAGAGTGCTGAACAAGCATAGGACCTGTATATGTGCCGAACAACGAAGCGTTGAAATCCTTGGTGATAAAGTACTTGGCGTTGAGGTAGCCGTAGTGGTCGGGCGAGCGGAACATGGTGCGCTGTGCCTCGACATCCTCGCTCCACTGCTCAGGCTCAACATACTGGCTCTTCTGGAAGGTGTAGCCGAGCTGCACATCGAAGGTGTTGGGGATGCCGAGCTTGAGCTCTGCGGTGATACCACCGATACGTGCGCCCGCAGCGTTGCGGCGTGTCTTATAGATAAAGTGGTTACCCTCCTCATCATACTTCTCGCCGGTGTTCTCAAGCGTAAAGACATCGTCGAGCATGGTGTAGAAGCCCTCCAAGAGGATGTTGGTCTGCAGGCGACCGAAGTTGTGGTAGTAGTCTGCCGATGCGCTGAACGAGTGCGAGAACTCGGGGCGTAGGTTGGGGTCTATCTCGATGATAGATACCGAGTGGTTGAGGGCGTCAATATGCAAATCCTCGTTGTATGCCTGGGGAGCGCGGTAGCCACTTGAGTAAGAGAGGCGTAGGCCGAGGTCCTCAATGGGGCTATAGCGCACATTTGCGCGGGGCGCGAAGATGGGGCGGTCTATCATATTGTGCTTGTCGAGGCGGAAACCGATAAGGAAGTTAACCTTGTCGCTCTTCCACTCGTTTTGTGCAAAAAGACCGATGGTCGAGGTCTGCTGGTCGAGGCGGCGATCTGTAGCGATGTAGTAGTCGTTCAACGAGTTATAGTTGTACTCAATGCCCGCAGTAAGCTCCGCGGGGAGACCCGCCTTATAGTTGTGGGTGTACTGACCACCCGCAACAAAGGTCATATCCTTTGTTGTGCCATAGGCATCGGGGTTCATGTCGGCACCGAAGTATGTTGCACGGCTGATGCCCTGTGCCGAGGCGTAGATGCTCGCGCGGTGGCGCATGTTGGGGAAGTAGTCGAACTTGAGGCTACCGCCATCAATGTTATGGTCTATCTGCTCGCAGATGTATGACATGTGAGGTGCGCCATCGAGGTTGTCGCCACCACGGCGGAAGTCGTGGATGTGGTGGTACTCACCCGTGATGCGCGAGTGTGCCGAAGTCTTGTAGTAGGCGCGGAAGCCCACGGTCTCGGAGCGTAGGCGTGTGATATCCGAGAAGCCGTCGTCGTTGCGGTCGTAGCCATCGCGATACTTCACCTGACCGAAGACATAAGCACCGAGTTTGTAGTCGTCCGACACGAAGGCGCCACCGAGCGAGGTGTTGATATCGGGTGTGCCATCCTCCATGATGTTTGTTGTGTTCGAGAGCGAGAGTGTGTTACGCACGGGGTCCTTGGTGATGATGTTCACCACGCCACCGATAGCGCTCGAGCCGTAGAGTGCCGAGCCACCACCGCGGATAACCTCCACACGCTCAACCATCGCTACGGGCATAAGGTCGAGGCCGTAGACACCCGCCAACGAAGAGAAGATGGCGCGGCTGTCGAGCAATATCTGTGAGTACTGACCCTCGAGGCCGTTGATGCGTAGCTGTGGCGCACCGCAGTTACCGCAGGTGTTCTCCACGCGTAGTCCCGACTGGAAGTTCATAGCCTCCGATAGGTTCGACGATGCGGTACTCTCGAAGAGCTTTGCCGAGGCTACATTCACAACGGTAGAGGTAGTGCGGCGGTTTGTCTCGTTGCGTGTTGCCGATACCACAACCTCATCTACCATGGTGTTAGACTCGTTGAGCACGAAGTTGAGCTCTACGGATGTCTCGCGCTCGATGACAAAGGTGAGTTCGATGGTCTCGTAGCCGATGGCCGACACAACAACCTGCTGTTCGCCTACGGGGAGGTTATTCAAAATGTAGTGACCAGAGCTGTTTGCAGCGCAGCCTATGGTTGTACCCTTGATGGCCACCGTAGCGTAGGGGATATGCTCCTTCGTTGTGGTGTCGATGACGTGACCAAAGATGTTTGAGTCGGAATTTTTATTTGTTGTGCTACGGATTACCTGCACATTGGGAGACTCTGGAACATCTATTTTTGCCTCTGCGGCAAGGGGAAGAATTGCAAGTGCGAAGATTAATAAAAGGTGCTTCATTGTGTGTTACGTTTTTTTTCTGTTTGTGGTGCAAAGGTACACGCACGACGTGGGCGATGCAATCGCCTAATCGCGGTAAAAGCGTGTTGTCGCACTCCCTAAATATTAGGGTGCGACGGTTGTGTAGGTGTGAAAAAGTTGTGTGTGTTAGGCCTTTGCAGGTGGGGCGCGTAACGAGTAATGAAGCGAGAATTGAGCAATTATGGGGCTGTAGTGCCTCACCTCAATTGTTGCTACCTCTGTTGAGTATGGCTCATAGCTCGCCATGCTCTCCACGATAAGAGCATCGTGGATGGGGGTATCGTTGAGTAGTAAGATATGTCCGCGCGTATGCGAGTGCGCGCCCGAGGGGTTGTAGGGGTGAGAGTGGACAATCTCAATGCCCTCGATGTTGTGGCTATGTATGAAGAGAGTGGTTGCCGTTAGGTTGAACAGCAACACAGCGAGCATAAGCGCGCCAAATAACCCTCTTCGTCTCTCTATAGCCATCTATGTGTGGGTATCTATTATACCTCCGATGTGAACTTGAATGTGATATCCTTGAAGTTTTCCTGCGCAATAGCCAAGGCGTAGCTTGTGTCGGCGAGGAAGACATCGCGGCCATGCTTGTCTACAGCCATGTTGGTGTGCTTGCGGCGCTTGAAGTCGGCGAGCTGCTCGGCATTCTCCGACTCAATCCAGCAAGCCTTGTGGATGGAGA
Source organism: Alistipes sp. (assembly GCA_045634765.1). Classification (GTDB taxonomy): domain Bacteria; phylum Bacteroidota; class Bacteroidia; order Bacteroidales; family Rikenellaceae; genus Alistipes. The sequence goes on along the minus strand of JAZRAW010000088.1, from coordinate 3,369 downwards.
TAGGCTCCCAGCGACACTTCGCGCCATACTCATGCTCCAAGCGGTACTGGATAACCTCAAACTGAAGTGCACCCACCGTGCCGATAATCTTACGGCCGTTGAGCGACGAGGTGAAGAGCTGTGCCACACCCTCGTCCATGAGCTGGTCGATGCCCTTTGCGAGCTGCTTGAACTTCATGGGGTCGGCATTCTCGATGTAGCGGAAGTGCTCGGGCGAGAATGATGGAATGCCAGTGAACTTGAGCTTCTCACCCTCGGTGAAGGTGTCACCAATCATAAATGTGCCTGTGTCGTGAAGACCTACGATATCGCCAGGGAAGGCCTCGTCGATAACCGACTTCTTCTCGGCCATGAAGGCTGTGGGAGATGAGAACTTAAGCTGCTTGCCACTGCGCACATGGAGGTAGTTCTTGTTACGCTCGAACTTACCCGAACATATCTTCATGAAGGCGATACGGTCGCGGTGGTTGGGGTCCATGTTGGCGTGAATCTTGAAGATGAAGCCTGTCAACTTACTCTCCGAGGGCTCCACCATGCGGGTTGCGGTGGTAGCATTGCGGGGTGATGGGGCGATGCGGATGAAGCACTCCAACAACTCGCGCACACCGAAGTTGTTAACCGCCGAGCCGAAGAATACGGGGGCGAGCTCACCTGCGAGGTAGTCCTCACGGCGGAAGGGCTCGTAGACACCCTCCACGAGGTCTACATTCTCGCGAAGCTGCTTAGCGAAGTTCTCGCCAATATACTGCTCAATCTCCTTCGATGCAAGGTCTGAAATGTTCACTGTCTCGGCATCGGCCGTCTGGCGCTCATCAGATGTGAAGAGCGAAAGGTTCTTCTCGTAGATGTTATATACGCCCTTGAATGTATCGCCCGAAGAGATGGGGAACGCCAAGGGGCGCACCTTAATCTTAAGCTCGTTCTCTACCTCATCCAACAAATCGAATGGATCTTTTGAGGGGCGGTCGAGCTTGTTGATAAAGACGATAACGGGGGTCTTGCGCATACGGCAGACATCCATCAAGCGGCGTGTCTGTGTCTCAACACCCTTAGCACCGTCGATAACGATGATTACAGAGTCTACGGCTGTGAGTGTGCGGTATGTATCCTCGGCGAAGTCCTCGTGACCAGGGGTGTCGAGGATGTTGATTTTAACATCCTTATACTCGAAGCCCATCACTGATGTCGCCACCGAGATACCACGCTGACGCTCAATCTCCATAAAGTCGGAGGTTGCACCCTTCTTAATCTTGTTGCTCTTTACAGCTCCTGCAACGTGGATAGCTCCACCGAACAAAAGCAACTTCTCGGTAAGTGTAGTCTTACCAGCATCGGGGTGTGCGATAACGGCAAACGTGCGTCGTTTAGTAATCTCGTCAATAAGTGCCATGTGACAATAATTTATTTATTTAGGGCGCAAAGATACAAATTTATTTTCATTATACAACACAAAAATAGGGGGTTGCGTTATCTTGGCATCCCCCTATCGAGTTGTTTTGTGCGTAAAATTTAGTCAAGAGGATAGGCTGCCACGAAGCAGTCTGCCACGCGCAACTCCTCCTGGTGTGCCTTGATGTCTGCGATATTCACATCGCCGATGATGTAGTTGTACTCCTCCGATGTGTACTGCTCGCGAATATGAGAGAAGCTAAGTAGGTTGCGCTGCTCCTCGGTCTTATAGCGGAAGTAGATGCGGAAGGTGTGGTCGCACGAGTAGTGGGGCAATACCGAATCGTTACGCTTCTTATACTCGTAGCGGTAGTTGTAGCCACAAGCGGTGATGTCGCTCAAAACGGCCGAACCTGTGGGGTGACCACCCGCGCCACGACCGAACATAAACTGCTTGTCGTAGAACAGACCCTTGATAACCACGCCATTGAACTCATCCTCAACGCTGTAGATATACTTGTTGCGCGAGATGAGCTGTGGCAATACGCACATGATGAGCTTGTCCTCTACCTTCTCGACATGAGCCACGAGCTTTATGCGGCGCTCCTTCTCGTGAGCAAAGCGTATGTCGGCGTCGTTCATCGTAGAGATGCCGTATGTGAGAATCTCCTCGGGTGCGACATATACGCCAAAGGCGTGCATTGTGATGATGATGAGCTTATACAACGAATCCCAGCCGTCGATGTCGAGCGTTGGGTTGCTCTCTGCGAAGCCGAGGTCCTGAGCGAGCTTCAACGCCTCCTTATATCCCATCTTCTCGTTAAAAATCTTCGAGAGGATGAAGTTTGACGAGCCGTTGAGGATACCCTTAACCGAGAATAGAAGGTCGTTGTCGTAGTACTCCTCGAGATTGCGGATAACGGGGATAGAACCACATGCCGAGGCGTCGTAGAGCAATGCCGTGTTGTACTGCTCCTGCATGTCGATAAGTTCTGGCAAATGGTGACCGAGCATCTTCTTATTGCCCGAAACTACGGGTATGCGCATCTTAAGCGCGCGCTTCACGATGTCGTATGCCGCCTCTGCGTCGTCGATAACCTCGACGATGAGGTTGATTGAGCGGTCGTTGAAGATGTCGTCGGGGTTTGATGTAAACTCCACATCCACATCGCCACGCTCCTTGCTTGTGTCACGAACGCAGGCGCGTACGATGCTTACATTTTTTGAGTTGATGCGCTTAAGAACGTCGTAGAGACCGTGTCCAACATTACCAAAACCGAAGAGACCTATATTAAGCTGTTTCATAATCTGCAATATTTTAAGGTGTTATCTAATAAAATTCTGTATAATCGTGTTTAGTTTTTCGTGTTCAACGAGGAAGCCGTCGTGGCCGAACTCCGACTCTATGAGGTGGTACTCCACATCGCGGATATGCTCCCTCATGGGCGTGTGCGCCTCTGGTGGGAAGAGTATATCGGAGCTTATTGCCACCACAAGTGCGCGCGCCTCGATTTTTTCGAGTGCCTCGGCGATGGAGCCTCTGCCGCGTGCTATGTTGTGCGAGTCGACTGCCTCACTCAGGCGGTAGTACGACATGGCGTTAAACCTGCGGCGTAGCTTCTCGCCCTGATACTGCTGGTAGCTGTGTGCGCGGCGTGTGAAGCTCGCCTCGTTGGGGTTCTCGTCCTGCTGTGTGGCGTTGTATGCCGCGCCTCCGCGATAGCTTATGAGGGCTATGGAGCGTGCCACGGCCATGCCGTCGATGCCCGCGTCGTCGCGTCGCTCACCCCATGTCCTGTCGGTGCGTATCGCCATGCGCTGCGACTCGTTGAATGCCGCCGCCCAAGGCTCTGTACATGTGGTAGTTGCGATGAGCGCAACGGACTCCATAAACTTGGGCTCCGCGATTGCCCACTCCATACACTGGAAGCCGCCAATCGAACTGCCGATGAGGAGCTTTACGCGCTCTATGCCGAGGTG
>JAZRAW010000087.1:0-11554 GCA_045634765.1 Alistipes sp. | reverse complement strand
TCCCATTGCCACCAGCAGATGTTAATGCTAACAGCAACCTCAAGCAGAACGCTGGTTACTAATAGACAGAGTTAGTCACGTTTAACGAATAAAACTAACAGAAATGAAAAAGTTATTATATAGCATTATGGCTCTTGCAGGCCTCACGATGGCATCGTGTACCCAGGAGCATATCGATGTGCAGTACATCCCTGAGAATGCTGTAGCTCCCACTTTGGGCGCCATCGAGGGTTGCGACCTTTCGGATGGTGGTGCTGACATCGTTGTAGAGTACACCGAGGCTGACTTTGGTGTAGCTACTGCAAAGGCTCATAACCTCTATATCGCAAAGAGCGAGGATATGGCCGACATGAAGAAGGCTAAGGCTACCTTCGCGGGTAACACTATCACTCTTACTCAGGCTGATCTTAACGTTGTTGCTTTGGACTTCGCTGAGGCTGGCACAGAGGTAGAAATGTACTTCGCCGTTATTGCAAACCTTAACACTGATAAGGGTGCTGCTGTTGCAGGTACTGAGCTTAAGTCAAATGTTGTTAAGGCTACCTTTAAGTCATACGTTGCTGACGTATTGCCTACTGAGAAGTTCGATAAGGTATGGGTAATTGGTGACTACTGCGGTTGGGCACACGACAAGACTCAGTTCCTCTTCGACTACACTGCTTCAGGTAATGTTTACTCAGGTGTTGTTGACTTCAACAAGGACGGAGCTTCTGCTGCTGCTAACGGCTTTAAGCTTACTGGCGTTGCTGGCTGGGATGACACTTGCAACTGGGGCTTGGAGGACAACACAACTGCTGAGGCTGAGGCTTCATCGCTCCAGCTTATCACTGGTGGTGGCTCACAGGATATCAAGTGCTACTCTAAGCGTTTCTATGGCTTCGAGTACGACAAGACAGCTATGGTATTGAAGAAGACTTGGGGCGCTGACCAGATCGGCATCATCGGTTTGAATGGCGACTGGGAGACCGACATCGTTATGGAGTACAACCCCAAGTGGACTCGTTTCTATGCTGATATCGAGGCTGCAGCTGATACAGAGATGAAGTTCCGTGCAGACGCAGCTTGGGACCTCAACTGGGGTGTTAACTGCGCTCAGGGCGGTGACAACATTCCTGTTGCTGCTGGTAACTACCGTGTATACTTCAACCCTGCAACTGGTCTTATCGAGTTCAACGCAAAGGCTTACGGCACAACTGAGGATACTGCTAATGGTGGTGGTACTACTCCAGAGCCAGAGCCACAGCCAGGCATCGAGGAGAACCGTTGGGGTGTCGTAGGTACTATCAACAGCTGGGGTGGTACACCAGACCTCTACATGAACGAGGTAGGCGAGAACCTCTACGTTCGTATGGGTGTTACCGTTACTGCTGACGACCAGTTCAAGGTACGTTTCAACAATGGTTGGGATATCAACGCTGGTGCTGCTGGCGATGTTGAGCCTTTCGCAGTTACTGTAGGCGAGGAGTTGACACTTGTTTCAGGTGGTAAGAACCTCTCTGCTCCTGCTGGCACATACGACATCTACTTCAACATCGTGGACTACAAGATGTGGGTAATGCCTGAGGGTGAGACTCCTGGTGGCGTTGAGGTTAAGTCTCTCAAGATTTATGGCGATGTATCAGCTACTGGCTGGACAGCTTGCTACGCTTGGATTTGGGATGCTGCTGGTGCAAACTACACTGGTGGCACTTGGCCAGGTGAGGCTCTTTCTATGGAGGGCGATTACTATGTATGGAATGTTCCTGCATCGTTGATGGGTGCTACAGTAAATGTCATCTTCAGCAACGGCGAGGGTGATCAGACTGTAGATATCAATGGTGTTGTTCTCTCTGACGATGTTCTAATCACTCTTACCGATAACGAGGGTGGCAAGTGGAACGCTACAGTAAACGGCGAGGCTCCTGTTACTCCAGAGCCTCCCGCAGTTAAGGAGTACGGTTTGGTAGGTTCACTCACAGGTTGGGGTGGCTCACCAGATATCAAGTTCACCGATGCTGGTAATGGTTGCTACACTCTTATGGGCCAGCCATTGACAACTGAGGATGCTTTCAAGGTACGTCTCTATGGTGTATGGGATGATACAGAGAACTACGGTCTTGCAACTGCAGGTACTGTAAATATCAACGAGGCAATCACTTTGATTACAAGTGGTGGTAGTGGCGATATGAAGGTTGCAGTTTCTGGTACTTACGACCTTTACTTCTACCCAGCAGCCTTGACTCTCTACGTAATGACTCAGGGTACTGCTCCTGAGGTAACTCCAGCACCAGAGCCAACAGGTGACGTTTGGACTATCAAGGGTGACGTTAACGGCACTCAGTGGGTTTCAGATGTCGCAACTGAGGCAGTTGATGGCTTCTATGTTGCAAAGAACGTAACATTCCAGGACTCATGGGGTGAGGGTGCTAACTTCAAGGTGCTTAAGAATGGTACTTGGATGGGTTCAACTGCTGGTGGTACTCACAATGTAGGCGATGCTATCGCAGTATCTGAGGCTGGTGGTAACATCACTATGAATGTTACACTCGACACTCCTTACGACATCTACATTGACGGTGCAAACAACAATGTATATGTTGTTGAGGCTGGTGCAACACCCGCTATCTAATTCCTAATTAATACCACGCGTGCGCTCGTGCGCGTGGTATTACCTTTGGTCGGGCGACTTTGATCGGTCTCCCGACCCCTAATTAAAAAGTGAGAGTATGAAGAAGTTACTTTGGGGCATTGCGCCTATGTTGATGGTTATGGCAGTAGCCTGTGGCGGCGACGAGGAGGTTAAGTTTCCCGACAACCCAAATCAGGAGGAACCCAAACCCGAGCCAGAGCCAGAGCCTACACCCGAGGTTGATAAGTTTTACAAGGGTACGACAATGTCGTTTGCGAACTACCTCATCGACTTCGGCTTGGTGTACCGCGAGAATGGCGAGGTGACTAACCCATACAAGTCGGTTAAGGCGCATGGTGCTAACATCGTACGCCTACAGCTCGACCGCGTGGCATTCCCAGAGATTAATGGTGTCACTATCGACTGGCAGCAGTGGGAGCGCGTGGTGGAGGATGCCAAGTGTGCAAAGGCTGAGGGTCTCGACATCATGCTTACGCTAAAGCCCGACTACGACAAATACACCTCTACGACGGCGCAGCATAATAACATCCCCGAGGATTGGAAGGCGTTGGATGAGAATACGCTTGGTGGCGAGTTGTACAAGTGGGTTTACGACACGCTTGTAGCGCTCCACAACGAGGGCATAGACCCCGCAATCGTGGCTGTGGGTAACGAGGTGAACATAGGCTTCTTGCTCAACGGATCTCACGATGCAGCACGCTCGGCTCGCCTGTTAAACTATGGATACAACGCCGTGCGCGACTATGCTCGCGATTGCGGCGTGGAGGTACTCTCGGCACTACATATTGCCAACCCCGCAAAAATTGGCTATGTCGACACATACAAGGAGGCGGGATGTACCAACTATGACATTATTGCATTATCGTGGTATCCGGGCACAAACATAGGTCACTCTATGGGCTCGTACGCCAACTTCGAGGCGATGGGAAAGGCTATGCTCGAGAAGCACGGCAAGCGCATCATGATACTCGAAACTGCGCACTCTTTCACTACGGGCACGGTAAATGGCAAGTGGATGGGCGACTGGTGTGACAACTCGTACAACTACCCCGACTGGAACGATGCCACAAATGCTACGAACTACACCCCTGCAAAGCAGCGCGCATGGCTCAAGGCCTTGGCCGAGGATGTAAAGGCTGGTGGCGGCATTGGCGTTATCACATGGGGCACAGAGTCTCTGCCCGACCTATTGGAGGGTAAGGCAGAGGGACATGGTTTAGGTCTCTACACCTACCCTGCCGCATGGGGTTACGGTTCTACATGGGAGAACAACTCCTATTGGGACTTTACCAATGATAACAATCTCCACGAGGGCATCGACTGGATGATGGAGATTGAATAGATGAGAAACAAATATCAAAACAAAGTAATATGAAAAAACAAAATCTACTATTTTTAGCAGTTCTTATTGCTGCGGTAGCTGGTACAGTAACATTTATGCTGCTCACCAACAAGGCCGATGCAGAGAAGGCTGAATTTGCTCGCGGCAACAGTTTTACTGTAATGCCAATGAACATCAAGACAGGCACCACACACCACTACCTTACAGACTACTATCCCCAGTGGGAGGGTGCTGAGAACGTAACAACAAATGATGAGCGTCTCACACTTACAGCAACAACCGAGAACTGGTCAGAGTTTGACGTAACAACTACTGCCGATGTACTTGTATCTACAATCGAGGTTGTACACGACAATGCTCCACTCTCAATCGTAGTGTTGGGTGGCGAGCGCGACACAGCGGGTAGCTATATGTCATCAACTACTGAGGATGATGGATGCGTAATTATCGAGGCTACGCTCCCCGTAGTTGAGGCTGTTGCAATGTGGCAGAATGAGCGCATCGAGGATATTGTTATCGATGAGAACCACATCACCGTTACTATCCCCGAGGTTGCAAACGACTTCGAGCGCTCTGCAATCCGCGTATTCGCAGCATCGGAGAGCGGCCGCTTCAACGATGTTCTCCTACCATTGGAGTATGGCAAGGTTGTAACCGATGCCGCACAGCTCAAGCGCACCGACCACCAAGCACAGATTCTCTACTCGTTGATGATTGACCGTTTCTACAATGGCAATACCGCGAACGACTGGAAGATTAACTCTCCAGAGGTGTTGGATAAGGTAGACTACCAGGGTGGTGACATCGCAGGTATCACAGCAAAAATTGAGGATGGCTTCTTTACCGACCTCGGCATTACCACAATCTGGATTTCGCCCATCACTCAGAACCCCTACGATGCATGGGGTCAGAACGTAAATCCCGATACTAAGTTCTCTGGCTACCACGGCTACTGGCCTATCTACAGCACCGTCGTAGATGCACGTTTTGGTACTGATGAGGAGCTTCGCACAATGCTTGCTACAGCACACGATGGCGAGATGAACGTAATCCTCGACTATGTAGCAAACCACCTCCACATCAACTCTCCAGTGCTTAAGGCGCACCCCGATTGGAAAACAGAACTCAATCTCCCCGATGGTCGTAAGAACATTGGTCTTTGGGATGGTGAGACACGTCTCACAACATGGTTTGATGAGCATATCCCAACGCTTGACCTCGAGCGTGAGGAGGTATGCGACCCCATGACCGACTCAGCTTTGCACTGGGTGCGTAACTTCGACTTCGACGGCTTCCGCCACGACGCTTGCAAGCATATTCCATTGAACTACTGGCGTATGCTCACTCACAAGATGAAGAGCGAGATGCCCGACCGTAACCTCTGGATGATTGGCGAGACATATGGCGACACCGAGCTTATTGGTTCATATGTAAAGAGTGGTATGATCGATGCACAGTTCGACTTCAACCTCTACCACAACTCTCGTGATGTCATCGTAGACACAAACCTCTCGATGAGAACTATCGCAGAGACTGTTGAGGAGTCGGAGCGCGCATATGGTTCACACCACACCATGGGTAACATCACAGGTAACCACGACAAGCCACGCTTCATTTCATTGGCTGGTGGCGACATGGCATTAGGCTGGTATGACGACAAGGCTGAGGGCTGGCATCGTGAGGTTGTTGTAGGCGATATGGACAAGGGTCACGCAGGCTTGCAGCTCATGAAGGCTATCATCACTACTGTTCCTGGTGTGCCATGTATCTACCAGGGTGATGAGTATGGTGTCCCAGGTGCAAACGACCCCGACAACCGCGATATGATGACATTCGAGTGTGCTAACGACTATCAGGTACGCGAGTTTGATCAGACCAAGGCTCTATTGCACGCACGTCGCAACTCAATGCCTTTGAACTATGGCGACCTTCGCACACTCTATGTAGATGACGAGGCGTGGGTATTCATCCGCCACTACATGGGCGACTGGACAATCGTAGGTATCAACGTACGCAACACAGAAAAGAGCATCACAGTTGAGCTTCCAGCATTTGCTGAGTGTGGCTCGTTGGATACAGCAGTAGCCACAGAGGGTGCAGCTGTCAAGTGTCTTGGCAACTGCAAAATCGAGGTTACTCTTCCAGCCTACGGCTATATCATTGCAAACAAATAATTAATACAAAATAGATACTATGAAGAAGCTATTTGCACTTGTTGCACTTATTGCAACATTGGTAGGATGCGCTACCGCACCAAAGCAGGAGGAGACTCCACGAGAGTTTGATAAGTTCAACTCTGTAGTTTATGAGCTCAACATTCGTCAGGCAACCGAGGAGGGTACATTTAGAGCCGCTGAGGCATACTTGCCCGAGTTGAAGGAGATGGGTGTAGATATTGTATGGCTTATGCCTATTAGCCCTATCGGCGTTGATGGTCGTAAGGGTACTCTCGGTTCATACTACTCTATAATCAACTACAAGGAGGTTAACCCCGAGTTCGGTACTATGGAGGATTTCGAGCACTTCCTTGCTACAGCACACGACCTTGGTCTTAAGGTTATCATTGACTGGGTTGCTAACCACACATCACGCGATGCAGACTGGTGGAAAGAGGGCAAGAAGGATTGGTATGTTATGGATGAGGCTACAGGTCTTCCTATCGTAGAGTACGACTGGACAGATATTGCAAAGCTCAACTACAACAACTACGAGATGCGTGCTGCAATGATTGACGCCCTTAAGTTCTGGGTAGAGAAGGGTGTTGATGGTTATCGTTGCGACGTTGCGATGAATGTTCCTGCTGACTTCTGGGCTGAGGCTTGGAAGCAGGTACGTGAGATTAACCCCGACGTATACCTCTTGGCAGAGGGTGAGGAGCAGTGGTTGCACGAGGCAGGTTTCGAGGCTACATACGCTTGGGAACTTCACCACATCTTCAACGCTATGGCAAAGGGCGGTAGCGAGACTAAGAATGTTGCAGGTGACGGCACCATCAAGACTGACGCTAAGAGCGTAGCAGATTTGAAGGAGTACCTCGCACGCGACGATGAGAAGTACCCTGCACCCGCAATGCGTCTTATGTTCACATCTAACCACGATGAGAACTCATGGGCAGGTACAGAGTTCGAGCGTATGGGCGATGCTCACAAGGCATTTGCAGCCCTCACATTCGTATTGCCCAAGAGCCAGCCACTTATCTATACTGGTCAGGAGATTGGTCTCAACCGCCGCCTCCAGTTCTTCGAGAAGGACTCTGTAGTAGAGCTCGTAGACCTTGACTATGGTAAGGAGTATCGCGACTTCTACAAGGCACTCTGCTCATTCCGCCACAATAATGAGGTTCTCGCAGCAGGCTTGGATGTAGCTCCTATCGTATATGTTGATGGCGCTCCTGAGACTGTTCTTGCATTTACACGCGAGAAGGGCGACAACAAGGTATTGTGTATCTTCAACTTCTCAGCACAGGCAACATCACTCACAATCACAGATAGCGCTGCAGGCAACTACACATGCATCTGCTGTGGTGATAACAAGAAATTGAAGGCAGGCGATAAGGTAGAGCTTAAGCCATGGGACTTCATACTTCTATCTAAGTAATAAGGCTAATCGGGTGTGGCACGCAGCCAGAAGCGGTGTGCCACACCTTTTTTTTCGTTAAGTGAATGATATACAAGAATCCTGAATGGAGCTACTCGGCAGTGCTCTACGAACTTAACGTCAGGCAGTTAACACCCGAGGGCACGTTTGCTGCGGCATTGGAGCGTCTGCCCTTCCTACGCTCTATAGGCATCGACGCCATATGGCTGATGCCCATCTACCCTATCGGTATTGAGGGACGCAAGGGTACACTCGGCTCATACTACTCAATACGCGACTATAAGGGCATAAACGAGGAGTTTGGCACAGCTGACGACTTCCGCAATTTCGTCAACCGCGCCCATGCCCTCGGCATGAAGGTTCTCCTTGACTGGGTAGCAAATCACACAGCACGCGATGCCCGCTGGATCACGGAGCGCCCAGCCGACTGGTACGAGCGAGATGAGTATGGCGTGGCTAAGGTGCCCTGGGACTGGACAGATACGGCAAAGCTAAACTACGCCAACCACGACGTATGGCGCGGACATATCGACGCCATGCGCTACTGGGTTGAGGAGTTCAATGTTGACGGCTTCCGCTGCGATATGGCGATGCTTGTGCCCATAGAGTTCTGGCAGGAGGCGGCAGCTGAGTTGCACGCTATAAAGTCTGATGTCTTCATGTTGGCAGAGGCCGAGGAGGACAACCTCTTTGACAAGGCCTTTAACATGAGCTATCAGTGGAATATCCACCATATCATGTGCGACATAGCTAAGGGTGCGCGCAGAGTGTGGGACCTACGCAATGCTATCCACACAGAGCGAGCGAAGTATCCTCGCGAGGCAATGCACATGAGCTTCACATCGAACCACGATGAGAACTCGTGGAGCGGCTCAGAGCAATCACGCTTTGGCAACGCCTTAGAGGTGATGACAGCGATGACCTTCCTTATGCCCTCGACCATGCCCCTTATCTACACAGGTCAAGAAGTGGGCTACGACCACTCGTTCGAGTTCTTCGAGCGCGATGCCATACCCACCGAGACATACACCGAGAACCGCACGACGGAGCTATATCGTCGATTGTGTGACCTTAAGCACAGCGAAGCAGCTCTGGCAGCAGGTGAGCGTGGTGGCGAGGTGATAGAGATTGAGAATAACGCCAAGGATTGCATGATGACCTTCGTACGCGAGGTACGTGGCAGTCGTGTAGTGGCAATTATGAACCTCTCACCCTACACCATACATGCCGACTTCAACACGGGCATATATGCAGGCATCTACAACAATGCTATCACGGGTGAGCGCACAGAACTTAAGGAGCACGTAGATGAATATATCGCTCCATGGAGCTACCGCATATTGGTAAAAAAGTAGTAAAGAATAGAGTATGAAAAGATTTTTTTCGATAGTAATGTTTGTGGCAGTGGCTCTATCGGCAACAGCTGCAAAACCCAAGATTGACATCAAGCATGTTGAGCCACTATCATGGTGGGTAGATATGGAGATGCCATTACAGCTTATGGTTAACGGCGATGCTATCTCGGAGTGTAACGTAGAGATATTGCCCGCAGGTGCAGGTGTGGAGGTTACTGCCATCCATAAGGCCGATAGCCCCAACTACATCTTCGTAGATGTAGCTATTAGCGAGGATGCACAGGCTGGAGAGTATACCCTACGCTTCACAAACGGCAAGCGCAAATTTGATTATAAGTATACAATCGCTGAACGTCGTGAGGGTTCACGCGAGCGCGAGAGCTTCACAACAGCCGACTTCGTATACCTAATCATGCCCGACCGTTTCGCTAATGGCAACCCCGCAAACGACAGCACTGACGACACCGCAGAGAAGGCCGACCGCTCGAAGCCTGGCCGCCGTCATGGTGGTGACCTCGAGGGAATGATTGCACACCTCGACTACATCGCCGACCTCGGTGCAACAGCCATATGGTCTACTCCCCTACTCTTGGACAATGAGAATGGCGCATCGTACCACGGCTACTCTTGCAGCGACTACTACCTCATTGACCCACGCTATGGCACTAACGAGCTCTTCAAGACATATGTCGAGGAGTGCCACAAGCGCGGTTTGAAAGTTATCATGGACATCGTGCCCAACCACAGCTCTACATCACACTGGTGGTACAACGACCAGCCCTTCGAGGATTGGACACACAAGTGGGATAGCTATACACAGTCGAACTGGACATTCTCAACAAACATGGACTTCAACGCCTCGAAGTCTGACCTATATCAGATGGAGAGTGGTTGGTTTGACCGCTCTATGGCAGATATGAACCTCGATAACCCCTACTTGTTGCGTTACTTCCAGCAGTGGGCTATCTGGTGGATTGAGTACTCAAATCTCGATGGCTTCCGCGTAGACACATACCCCTACAACGAGAAGATGCCTATGAGTGAGTGGTGCGAGGCTGTTATGGCGGAGTACCCCAACTTCAACATCGTGGGCGAGGTGTGGACATCATCTATCCCTCAGCTTGCTTACTGGCAGGGTGACAACTACAACAAGGATGGTTTCAACTCACACCTCAAGTCAATCATGGACTTCCCTCTCCACGACGCTATTCGCGCTGCAATGACCGAGAGCGGTAACGCTGGCTGGGGTCAGGGCATGACTCGCATCTACGACGTTGTATCGCACGACTTCGTATACCACGACCTCTCTAATATGATGATTATGGCGGCTAACCACGACACTGACCGCATTGGCGATGTTTGCGAGGGCGATGCACGCAAGATGAAGATGGTTGCTACGCTGCTCTGCACAATGCGTGGTATGCCCCAGATATTGTATGGCGACGAGCTTATGTTCCGCTCTACAGATCGCTCAAAGGGCCACCCCACGCTCCGCATCGACTTCCCTGGAGGCTGGGAGGGTGACGCAGTAAACCTCTTTAACCACGAGGAGCATAGCGGCGAGCAGAAGGAGGTATTCGACCACACTCGCACGTTGATGAACTGGCGTAAGTCAAAGGAGGTAATCCACACTGGTAAGACCCTCCACTTCATCGACCGCGACAACACCTACGCCTTCTTCCGCTATAACGACACAGAGGTGGTATTTGTCTATGTGAACAACTCTAACGACACGCGCACAGTGCCCTGGGCACGCTATGCTGAGATTTCGGAGGGACTCACAGAGGGTCGCGATGTACTCACTGGCGAGAGTGTAAATATGAATAATTTGAGAGTTGCACCAATGACATCTATCGTCGTAGAGTTTACTCGTTAGGCTTCATTATTCGTCCATAAGGAGGGTTAGCATGAAAAATATTGCTGACCCTCCTTTTTAGTTTAATATTTTTTTCATACATTTGTAGAGAGAGAAATGTGAAACCCTAAACTTATTAGGTTATGAAGAGATTGCTATTAGTTTTTGCATTTATGGCAGTTGTGGGCACTCTATCTGCACAACACCCTGGAAGTAAGACTCTTGCAGAGGCGCAAATTGAGTATGACCGCGCAGTTGCTGAACAGAAAGCTGCACTGGAGGAGGCTCGCAGCGAGGAGCGTAGAATTACCGAGGCTGCAAAAGATCGCCTCGATGAGGCTCGTGTTGAATTGGACGAGATAAAACAGCAAAACAAACGCGTCGTCGAGGAGCAGAAGCGCGCAGTGAAGGAGTCAAAGCAGCAGCTTAACCAGGCTAATGCCCGCTATAAGCAGGAGGCGGCACGCACTAAACAGGAGATTGCGGCAGCAAAGGCGAGAACCAAGGCTGTAGCTGAGCAACACAAGAGCGCTGTGGCTGATGCCAAGGCGGAGATTGCACGCATCAAGGCAGAGGAGGAGGACGAAAAAATCAAGGAGGGCAAAAGGTAAGAGACCTCATAGAGACAAGAAAATTGGGGCTGACTAAAAAGTAACTTAGCCAGTCCCCATAACCTAAGAGAGTGAATAAAAAGATGTAGTTTTAGGCTTGCGAAGCCCGAAAAAGCGGAGTTTACTAAAGCGTAAATGAGCATTTTGAGGGCAAGCGTAACGACA
>JAZRAW010000086.1:0-3597 GCA_045634765.1 Alistipes sp. | reverse complement strand
TACAGGCAAGAAGGTGGGCGATGTATTGTTCTCGGAGCGCATCACAACACCCGATGCACCCGAGGAGATTGGTCTTGAGATTTCGGACATCACAGGTATGTCGGCAAAGATTACTGTAACACCCCCAAGCGAGGACTTGCGCTACTTTGTATGGCTCTATACAATGGATAGCTATGAGCGCTACCAGCACTCAAGCGACTATGAGTTGTTCGGCTACGACTACTCATACTGGGCATATGCATCGCAGATGTATGGCATCACACTCGAGGAGATGATTGAGTTCGATACCAATGTCGGAACAAAGACTTATAGCACAGATGACTTCTTGCTTGTTGCAGAGTGGGATACAGAGTATCTCGTATGGGCATATGGCGTTACGACATCAGGTGAGGTGACAACAAACATCACACGCCGCACCTTCACGACTGCCGCACCCGAGCCCTCATCAATGACCTTCGAGGTGCCTAACATTGATGTAGTATGGTATGAGGAGGAGACTCCAGAGGGTCCTATTCGTGGCTTCAGAGCAAATGCTACTATCATCCCCTCGAACAAGGAGGAGCAATACTTCGCTACAATTACCAACAAGAGCTGGTACGACTGGTACTTTACCGAGGATAACGATGGCCGTAGTGATGACGACTACATCATGAACCAGATTCTCTACAACGCACAGAAGCCCTCGTCAGAGTTGTCAAAGATGTATAAGAGTGGCGACTATGAGTTCGACTGCTTCACCGAGCGCGAAATCCTCCTCAAGCCCGAGCGCGAGTATGCAGTATTCGTATTCGGTATGGATGAGAATGGCGCTACAACAAAGCTCAGCGTCTTCCCATTCACCACAGGTGCAATGCCCCAGTAAGCAAACACAAACTTAAAACCATAAACAACTATGAACAAACTTTTGAAACTTTCAATGTGGATGTTGTCGGCGGCTATGCTCTTTGCTACAGCCTGCAGCGAGACAGAGGAGCCTAAGCCACAGCCACAGCCCGAGAAAAATCTCGAGTTGACACTTAGCGTTGGAGAGGTTACATCTTCAACAATCACCTACACCATCACTCCTAACAACGACGATGCTACATACTTCGCACAGCTCTACGCTGCTGAGGAGCTCGCCGAGGAGCGCGACATCGCAATGAAGGCCGCTCTAATGACTATGGAGCAGGCATATACAGGCAAGCAGACAATCACCGCAGAGGAGCTTAACGCCGAGAGCCAGTATAAGGTGCTCTACTTTGGCTACGACGCCGAGGAGAAGCGCTACACTACCGACTACCTTGTGAGCGACGCTATCACAACCGCTGACTTCGAGATTAGCGAGTCACTCGAGGTAGCCTATGTTGACAGCAGCGCTACATGGCGTGATGCTTGGGTTGACTTCACACCCTCAAACAACGACATGGAGTACATCTTCGACTTTATGGAGAAGTCTAAGTGGGAGGAACTCTATGGCGAGAACCCCGAGGCTATCGTTGCGGAGCGCATCCGCCTTTGGGAGCTTGACGTTGAGTATGGCATCGAGATCTACCCCGATTTGGATACATGGCAGAAGTATATGCAGCTCTACCAGCAGAGTGGCACTCAGACAATCAACGTTAGCGAGTACTACAACCTACGCTGGGGCACTGAGTATATTGTCTATGCTTTCGGTATGAATGACGAGGGTTACCAGACTACTGAGGTCGTAGTTGCCGAGTTCGCAACAACAACACCCGAGGTTTCAGCTAACACACTCTCAATCACTCTTGGCGAGGTTACAGAGTCAAGCGTAGCTTTCACCGTTAACGCTTCTAACGATGACCCATACTTCGTATCTATCCAGGACAAGCGCTATGTAGAGCGTTTCGGCGACGGCAAGGAGGAGTCATGGGAGGATATGATTTGGGACCTTACTTACAGCAAGACAGACGACCAGATCGCATCTTACATCTTCAACGGTACTCAGGAGCTTACAAATGAGTCTATCAGCAAGAATATCGACACATTCCACGAGTATCAGATTCTCGTATGGGGCTTCAACGATGGCCCTACCACCGAGGTATATGTATCGGAGGCATTCCAGCCACAGGCTGCAGTACGCGAGGTTAAACTATGGGTGGAGGTTCTCGATGTTACACACGAGAGCGTAACATGCAACGTAGAGGTTAACTACGACGATGCTACATACTACGCTGCTTGCATCACTAAGGAGCAGTTCGGCGACGACTATGGTTCAACATACTTCTACGAGGTAATGGCAAATGTAACTGCCGATATGCTCTACACAGGCACACAGGATATCACATTCGAGGGACTCAACCCCGAATCAGAGTACTATGTTGTTGCCTTCGGCTACGATGCAGAGCTTGCTGAGGCTACCACATTCCTTGAGTACAAGGAGGTGCGCACTATGCCCGTGCCATCAGACGGTCTCTTCACTATCTCTGTTAGCGATATCACATGGCGCGATGCAGTAGTTTCTGTTGTTACAGATCTCAACGAGGGTTACATCTTCGGTATCTACACCGCAGAGGAGTTCGCAGCTACTACACCCGAGGATATCCTCGCTAAGCGTCGTGGCATCTGGGAGGACTACGCAGCATCATACGGCAGCAACTGGACTGACTTCATGGGCTACGATATGAAGTATGGTAACAAGACTCTCTATGTGAAGGATGACATCCAGAAGCTCCGCTGGTCAACAGATTATGTATTCTATTGTATCGCTTTGGATGCTGAGGGTAACGCCGTATCACAGATGGCAACTAAGGAGTTCTCAACCGTAACTCCTACTCCATCGGAGAGCACATTCGATATCACTATCGACTCAATGACTAAGTCTTCTGTAAACTTCACTGTTACTCCCTCTGTGCCCGATACACAGTACTACGTAACAGTTCAGAAGGAAAGCGTTGTAGCCTCTTATGGTCCTGATCAGGAGAAGTCATACGACGATCTTATCGCATACCTCATCCCTGACTACGACAACCAGATTGAGCAGCGTCTCTTCACTGGCGAGCAGTCTATCGCAAACTCACAGTTGAACAACTCAGTAAACGGTTTCTACGAGTATGTGATTGTTGTTTGGGGCTTTGACAATGGTCCTACCACAACAGTCTTTATGTCAGAGGCATTTAAGCCTACTGACCAGTAATAGACCTTAGTCTATACTCTTTATAACTCCCCGAAGGCGCGGCTTTCGGGGAGTCTTTTTAGAATTTCGTAGTATTGTGGCAAAATAGTGTAAAAATTATTGATTTACACACAAAAAAGATGGTGGCAACGCTTGCGTAATGAAAAATTATTCGTACATTTGTCGCGCAAAACATTATAATTTTACATTAAATGTACGTAATAGTAGAGATCGCAGGTCAGCAGTTCAAGGCTGAGAATGGTCGTAAGCTCTATGTTCACCGTCTCCAGGGTGAGGAAAACTCATCGGTGAGCTTCGACAAAGTCCTGCTTGTAGACAACGACGGTCAGGTTAAGGTAGGTGCACCTGTAGTAGAAGGCGCCTCAGTTAAGTGCAAGATCTTGAAGCACCTCAAGGACGACAAGGTCCTCGTGTTCAAGAAGAAGCGTAGAACAGGTTATCAGAAGTGTAACGGTCACCGT
>JAZRAW010000085.1:0-2439 GCA_045634765.1 Alistipes sp. | reverse complement strand
ATTACTAATTACTAATTACTAACTACTAATTGCTATGAAGTATCCGCTACGAAGTGTTATAATTATAGGTGCGACATCGGGCATCGGTCGTGCCGTTGTCGAGAGACTCGCTGCTGAAGGCGTGCGCGTGGGCATAGCAGGTAGACGCGAGGATAGACTCAAGGAGTTACAACAACGCTTTGGTGCAGAGCGCATTAGCTACCGCGTTATGGATGTAACCAAGCCCACAGCCGTAGATGCTCTCGACGAGCTTATCGCAGAGGTTGGCGCTCCCGATGCGCTGCTCTACGCCTCGGGCATAGGCAAGCAGAACCCCACGCTCGACGAGGCTATGGAGTTACGCACAGTGGAGACAAACTGCATGGGCATGGTGCGCATCGTCGACCACTTCATAAACTATGTCAAGCGCACACCCGCCTACACACCCCGCCACAAGGCGCACATAGCGGTTATCACCTCCGTAGCTGGCACTATGGGCATGGGTCCCGCACCCGCCTACTCGGCGACTAAGAGCATGCAGAGTGCCTATATTGTCGCCCTTGCGCAGCACGCCCGCATGGAGCATATACCCATCAGCGTGGGAGACATACGCCCTGGCTTCGTGGCAACGGAGATTCTCAACCCCGAGAAGCGCTACCCGATGATTATGAGCGTTGAGAGGGCAGCGAAATATGTTGTAGGCTCGCTTCGCCACCATAGGCGCATCACAATCTTTGACTGGCGTTATAGGCTCTTGGTTGGCTTTTGGCGCTGCATACCTCGTTGTGTGTGGGAGCGCCTCACCGTAGTACGAAACTAAAAAAAGCCCCGCTTTGGGGCTTTTTTAGTTAATGAGGAATAGCGTTGACAATGTTGACACTATACGCTGTCATTCTGAACGTAGTGAAGAATCTCCTCAGTGACAATACACTATCAACGTTGTCTATGGTCGGCTGCGAGGAGATTGCCACGTCGGGCATAGCCCTCCTCGCAATGACGTTGTTGTGTGCGTCATTGCTAATTACTAATTTATCCTCTATTTCACCGCCTTGACTTTGTAGCCCTCGGCCTTAAGCAACTCAAGGACCCCTTCATCGCCAGGCAGGTGTCCCGCGCCAACAACAAACAATGTGGGCTTCGCCTCCATAATCGCAGGCATAACCTCCACCCAACGGCGGTTGCGGTCAGTAATCATCTCGGCGAACTCCTCAGGGGTCATCTCGCCAGTCTCGACACTCTGTATGGTGAGCGCGTGTATGCCCTTCATGTCGAACGAGAAGTAGGCATCGGTCATCGCCTGCATCTCCGCGAGCAACGTCTCCTTGTCGTCGACAAGCTTCAGCAACGCCTCGCGCTCCTCCTCATCTGTGCTCTCGCCATAGAGTAGCTCCATCTGGAACTCCGCAGTCTCGAAGCCTCCAACAGCCAAGCCACGCTTACGCGCCTCCACCTGGAAGTAGTTATCTATGAGGTCGTTAGGGTTGAAGTTGGGCGTAATCTTCATAAACTCCAAGAGCCCGAGCTGCATGGCAAGCACCGAGGGTCGCATACGACCCAACTGCTCACGGAGCATGGGGTGGCTGAGGTCTACGCCCATCGCGCCACGCACATAGGCATTGATACGCTCCATCTCCTCCTCACTAAACAAGTCATCGACATACTTGCCCTCGGGGAGCATCATAGCCTGCATCATCGCTATTTGCGACGCCTGCGCATCGAGCATATCTACCTCACCATAGACCTGCTCAACAGAGGCAAAGGCATCGCTCATACCCTTAATCTCATCGGCAAACGATGCGGGGGCAAGGTGGTAGGTGCCAACGATATACGAGGGCTCTTTGAGGCCGTTGCCCGAGATTTTGTAGAGCAACTGCGCATTGGCACTGCCATAGAAGGCGAGGGCCATGATAAGTGTTCCGAAAAATTTTCTCATAATTCTACTCTCCTATTCTTTAGTTCGTACAAAGCGTAATGAGTGTGGCGTGGTCTGCTTGATAACGATGCGCTCGTCGAAGGCATACTCACGGTATAGCTCCTCGTTGTAGTAGCGTATAGTCACAAGCTCCACACCCTCGCTCTTCTCAACATCGAAGCCTTCGGCCTGAAGCTCTGAGATAGCATCGTCAATATGCCAAGAGGCATCTACAGCCATATAGAGGTTTACCGCAGAGTTATGCACAAGGTTGGTGCGTATGCGGTGGCTCTCAAAGGTGGTAAATACCTTAGCGAACTTCTCCTCGAGGACAAACGATAGGTCGCGCGAGTGTAGCTTTAGGAGTACTTGGTTGCTCTTTTGAATCATAATAGGCTCAAAGACACGCTCCACATCGCCTGTGATAACCGAGCCCTTAGCCTGCTTATCTCCAAAAGGTCGTACATAGAGAGGTATGTTCTTCTGCTGCAAAGGCTTAATGGTCTTAAGGTGGATAATCTGCGCACCGCTATAGGCCATCTCTATGG
>JAZRAW010000084.1:0-1801 GCA_045634765.1 Alistipes sp. | reverse complement strand
ACCAAAGGAATGTTGAACGCGTCGCAGAAACGTACGAAACGAGCAGCCTTGCGTGATGCGTTGATATCGAGTACACCTGCCATGAACTTAGGCTGGTTAGCGATGATACCTACGCTCTGGCCGTTGAAGCGTGCGAAACCTGTGATGATGTTCTTTGCATATGCTGCTGCAGACTCCAAGAACTTACCGTCATCAACGATAGCCTTGATAACCTCCATCATGTCGTAAGGCTTGTTGGGGTTGTCAGGGATGATGTCGTTCAAGATATCCTCCTTACGAGCGATGTCGTCAGTACATGGCTGATCGGGAACCAACGCTGTGTAGTTCTGAGGCATGTATGAGAGAAGGTCGCGGATAAGCTGCAAGCCCTCCTCCTCAGAGTCTACTGCGAACTGTGCTACACCACTCTTTGTTGTGTGCATGTTTGCACCACCAAGCTGCTCCTGAGTTACATCCTCACCAGTAACGGTCTTAACAACCTTAGGACCAGTCAAGAACATGTTAGATGTCTCACGACGCATGATGATGAAGTCAGTCAAAGCGGGAGAGTAAACTGCACCACCTGCGCAAGGACCGAAGATAGCAGAGATCTGTGGGATAACACCTGAAGCCATTACGTTACGCTGGAAGATGTTAGCATAACCAGCCAAAGCGTTTACACCCTCCTGGATACGTGCGCCACCTGAGTCGTTAAGACCGATGCAGGGAGCACCATTGCGAACTGCCATATCCATAACCTTGCAAATCTTGTCAGCCAAAGAGATTGACAATGAACCTGCAGTAACGGTGAAGTCCTGTGCGAATACATATACAAGACGACCAGCGATGGTACCGTAACCAGTTACAACGCCACCACCGAAAGTATGCTTCGCGTCCATACCGAAGTCGTAGCAACGGTGTGTAACGAACATATCGAACTCCTCGAAGCTACCCTCATCCAAGAGCATAGCGATACGCTCACGAGCTGTGTACTTACCCTTCTCGTGCTGCTTGTCGATTGCCTTCTGGCCACCACCCATGCGTGCTGTCTGGCGGTTGTCCATCAATTTCTCAATCGCTTTCTGAATCTCACTCATAGTGTTTTTCTATTTTAGTTTAGTTAATTTTCAGTTTGTGCGGAATGGTTTTCAATAATAATTTAATAGCCCACCCCGTTTATCTAATAAGTGATATAATTTGAGTTAGTTTTAGGCGCACGAAATTCTTGAAACCGCAGTTTACCAAGGCGTAAATGAGGATTTCGAGAATAAGTGCAACGACAAAATAACCAAATTAGATTGCTTATTACTTATTCTTGTTCTCGCAAAGCTCTGTAAGAATACCCTGTGTAGACTTTGGGTGGAGGAATGCGATAGTCAAGCCCTCAGCGCCCTTACGAGGTGTCTTGTCGATAAGACGGATGCCGTGTGCCTCAGCGTCAGCGAGCTGCTCCTCGATGTTCTCGCAAGCGAGAGCCATGTGGTGGATACCTACGCCCTTGTTCTCGATATACTTAGCGATAGTAGACTCAGGTGAAGTTGGCTCCAAGAGCTCAATCTTAGTCTGGCCAAGCATAAAGAATGCTGTCTTAACCTTCTGATCAGCTACCTCCTCGATAGCGTAACACTTTAGACCCAATACGTTCTCCCAGTAAGGAATTGCCTCCTCAAGGCTGTTAACTGCGATGCCGAGGTGCTCAATGTGTGATACTTTCATTTTGTTTTGTTTTTATAAAGTTTAACTTAATATTTGTTTGCTATTGTTTATACAATATATATCTACAAAAATCACCCAAAGATACTTCATCTTTTTGAAACCACGA
>JAZRAW010000083.1:0-38814 GCA_045634765.1 Alistipes sp. | reverse complement strand
GTGCCATCTCCGCACGCTCGGGGCTCTGCGCCATGGCCACGGTGGCAAATAGGAGCAACGCGATGGTTGTTATTATATGCTTGAATTGCATTGGCTCGTGTCTATAGGTGATAAACAAAACGACCAAACCCCATGGGGTCTGGTCGATATGCCGGGGTGTCCCGAAATATTTGTCAACCTTCCCCCGTAGGCTACAACTCGCTCTCCTTCAAACGCTCGGCGTTCTCGGCTACGATGAGCTGGTCGATGACATCCTGAATCTCGCCGTCCATAAATGCTGAGAGGTTATAGATGGTGTAGTTGATGCGGTGATCGGTGATACGTCCCTGAGGATAGTTGTAGGTGCGAATCTTTGCCGAACGATCACCTGTAGATACCATGGTCTTACGCTTCGATGCAATCTCGTCGAGGTACTTCGAGTACTCGAGGTTGAAGACGCGTGTGCGCAACTCCTCGAATGCCTTGTCGAAGTTCTTGAGCTGTGACTTCTGATCCTGGCACTGCACGACAATACCTGTGGGGATGTGGGTAAGACGGATAGCAGAGTAGGTGGTGTTAACCGACTGACCACCAGGACCCGATGCACAGAAGATATCCTTGCGGATGTCGTTCATCGAGATCTCAACATCGAACTCCTCAGCCTCGGGCAATACCGCAACAGATGCCGCAGAGGTGTGTACACGACCCTGTGTCTCGGTCTGGGGAACACGCTGCACGCGGTGTACGCCCGACTCATACTTCAATGTACCGTATACGCTCTGGCCTGTAACCTTGAGCACAACCTCCTTGTAGCCACCCGCTGCACCATCGCTTGATGATGTAATCTCGTAACGCCAACCCTTAGACTCGATATACTTGGTGTACATGCGCAAAAGGTCACCAGCAAAGATTGCTGCCTCGTCACCACCAGTACCGCCACGAATCTCGACAATGGCGTTCTTGTCATCCTGTGGGTCTTTGGGGATAAGAAGAAGTTTAATCTCCTCCTCCATCTTCTCGATGGCGGGCTCAAGAGTTGCAATCTCCTCGCGTGCAATCTCGCGGAACTCCTCATCCTTCTCGTTTGCAAGTACATCCTTAGCCTCTGCGAGGTTTGCAAGCGCTGTGCGGAAGCGGTCTGATGTCTCCACAATGGGCTCAAGCTCCTTAAACTCCTTTGTGAGTTGTACAAACTGCTTTACGTCGGCAATCACCTCAGGGTCGGTGAGCTTCTGACCAATCTCCTCGTACTTGAGCTTCAAACCGTCAAGGCGAATCAATATTGAATTATCTGCCATATTCTACTTCGGTTATGTTGTTTGGCGGAGGCTTCGCCCCCTTAAGTTTATAATATTCGTGCGCAAATATAACGAAAATTTTTTATTCTCCGTGCATTCTGTAGTCACTTTGCGGTGTGCAAAAATTTAAACCATGCGTAGCGGTAATTTGTTGATGGTTAAAAAGTTTAATTTCTTTCTAAAATTTTTAGTAAAAATATTTAACGAAAACTCTTGACAAGGGCTTTTTGATGTTGTATATTTGCACTGTCAAACGACGATTATCCTTTTTGAAAGATGTCGTAATGTAGCTTGTGTGATTGGGGTTATTAACACTTGTAAATATCGCAAACATAGGGATATATGCTGATTTATTGACACCTTTTAACAAAAAGTAAACATAGTTATTAACATTAATTGGTGCGCCATTATGCGTGGTGTGCAGGGGATACTAACGCTAATTTTAAAATATTAAAATATTGAATTATGAAATTTGTTTCTTTGCCCGACAATGGATCCTCTTGGAGGGGACGATTGCTCTATGGTTTTACGACTGAAGAGACAGAACCGCAGGATGTAATGGTGGAGATAATCGATGCGATGAGCTCCTCGCGATTAGGAGCGATGAGGCTCTATGGAGTAACAGATGCTGAGGTCGATATAGCCTCGTATATTCGTCCTCATCTTTCGCTAATGCCAGTTAATGTAAATCGCAGATTGGAGTTAATAAGTTCGCCCTCTGCAATAGCCGTTATAGTTCGCATCAATGGCGTGGAGTCTGAGACGCGCGTCTTCTTTCGCTCTCAATTTGACTACTCTGCAGTTGGCCCATTGAGTAGCCATGCAATGACTGGGGAGGTGGTCTTTGGCGAGGCTATACGCCTTACGCTATTTGCTAAGAGTGATATATCTGTAGCGGTGACGTGCACGGGTGGTAAGGGCTTGACGATGAGGGCTTCGGAGGTCACCAACGGAATGCCCATGGAGTTGATAATTCCTACGAGTGTATCTGTCGGTGTTGAGACGATACATATTAGCTTGCGCTTCGATAATAGTGTGTCGATTCTGTATAGTTATGTCGTGATTCCCAATACGGAAAAGCTTAAGCGACTTATGTGGTTCAACTCGATAGGGGGTGTCGAAAGTTTTGTGTTTGACCACTCTAAGCGCATAAGCTATAGCGTGGAGCGCTCCGATATGAATCAGTGTGGGGAGGGGGTAAAGAGTGCTGAGGGTGTCTTGAAGTATCGTCTATGTACGGGTTATGAGCTGCCTGCCGAGATGGAGCGTGTTGCGCAGATATTGCTCTCGCCGGTGGTCTATAGAGAGGTCGATGGTGAGTGTCGCAGGGTTGATATCCTAAGCCGTGATATAGCGTTTGATTCTAAAGGTATGTTGTGTTCTATTGTGTTGGATATTAGTGAAAAATGGGAAGGAGGTAAGGCGATATGGTAGTGTTGCGAGTTGATGGCATAGAGTGCGTGTTGCGTAGTCAAGATGTCGAGTTGCCAAGATATAGTGCAAAGGTCTATGAGTCTGTGGATGCGTGGCGCGAGAGGCGTAGGGTGGTTGTAGATGTGGTGGCAACGCCAGCGATGATGGAGCTATTCTGTCATGCCGAGGATATACACCGTACGGAGGATTTCAATCACACCCAACACGTTGGTCAGGTAGAGGTGGATGGTGTGGTGCTCTTTGAGGGTGATGCGGTGCTTATGGGTGTTGAGCGTAAGGGTGATGAGCTCTACTATCGTGTCGTGGTGAGTAGCAAGGGGCACGACTGGGCGCACAACGCCGCCCATACACGACTCAAAAATAGCGATGTGGAGAGTTCGGTTGTGATGACGCAATATGGCGTTGAGGCGACGTGGGAGGGGGACAAGCCTGTGCGTATGCTCCCTGTACGACGCGATAGCTATCCCGAGCCCGAGGATACGGGACTGTATGCTGTGCAGAGGGTGATGATGCCACACGAATACTATCCGTTTATCTCTGTTCGCGATGTCGTTCAGAGCATCGCCAAGAGCGCGGGATATAGGCTTTGTAGCAGGTTCTTCGAGTCGCCGTTGGCCAAGCAACTCATGATGAGTGGCGCCTATCGTAGTGTGGATACCTCGCTATTACAGTCGACAATGGGCTTTAAGGCATTGCGCACCACCACAACAACTGCCCTGGCGGGTGAGGATGGTAGAGTCTATGTGTGGGAGCCTATTATGGCATCGAACATCGGTGTCATTGTGGATACGGTAGACCCCAATGCTATGGATGAAGAGGGTAGTCCTATGCCTGGAGCATACAATAACGGAGGTTGTTTTGGGTTTGAAGGGCCCCGCCCAGTATATAGGCCTAATCGCGAGGTAAGCGTCGCTTTTAACATCCATCTAAGCTATAGTACGGAGTATCGCATAGTATCCTCAAAGAGGTTGAAGGGCTTCACGCAGATATATCTCGGAAATGGAGCAGATGTCGAAGTGGTGTTGCATAATCCATTTAGGGATATGCGTAACGAGGTCAATGCTAATGTCGAGTATAAGCTATTCATTTTTGACTATGATTCGACGTGTGCCTACAGGCTTAGTGGCACCAGCAAGGCAATATCGGGTGAGGTTACTACCCTGATGTTCAACAACGGTGTTAGTAAGACGTCGTTGTTGGTAAGGCGTGCTGGCAGCAACTTCTATGTCGAATATGATGGCGACTGGGCGCTGTATGAGGGGTATGTCTCGGAGAGTGGTGTGAGAGATGTGGTGCTTGATGTGGTGACGCCATATGAGATTTTGTCACCATCATCCCCAAAGCGCTTTAATGACATCTTCTTTGGTGGCGCTATCGAGGGTCAGCAGATGACGCTGCATGCTGGGTGTAGTGTTATGCCTATCTTTGGCGGGGTGGCTGGCTATGGCGAGGAGGTGGCGTTTGCCGATGTCGCCAATATCGATGTCTCGCAGGCCGAGATGCTCGAGGCGATATCCCATCTATTTAACCTGCGCATATATAGCCATGCACCATCCAAGAGCCTCTTTATTGAGCCGTGCGATGACTTCTACGGAGGAGGTGTTGTCGATTGGCGTGAACGCATGGTGGGTGATGGCGAGGTGGTTACGGAGTGCATCATAGATGGCTTCGAGAGGTATGTGCTGGGCTATCAGCCTACCGATGGCGCAGCGGCGAAGCTCACACAGGGCGAGGAGCGCGACATGGGAACTTGGGACTGTCATGTTGAGAACTATGCTGCAAAGCGTAGCACGCAGAGCCTTCTCAACCCCCTCTTTCATCCCACCGCCTCCTTTGCTGGCGCCACAACCTCCGCACCCTCTGCTATGGTGCTCACGGTGGGTGATCGTGATGTGCCGAGTGAGGCAAGTAACCTTGAGCCGCGCGTGGTGTTATACCATGGTGTCGTGCCTCTCCCCGAGGGTGAATTTTGGCCATCGCCAAGTGGTGTTGTGGGCTATCCTCTCGTTGCGTTTCACTCATCGGAAATGGGTGCTACGCTCTGCTTTGATGATAGAGATGGCTGCCAGGGCTTGCACCGCTACTACGATAGTCAGATTGGGCAGTCTACGACGCGCCAAAGGTTGGAGTGTGATCTGCATATAACGCCCGTGGAGTATGCTGCGCTGTTTGACCCCAATAGTGAAATCTCGCTACGCTCCCACTTCCGCCTTGAGGCGTGTGGTCAGAACTCTCTCTTTAGGCTCGTGAGCTTAGAGTCTTATAATCCAACAACGTATACGGCACATTGCATCTTCGAAAGATGTATGTCGGATTAAGTAATTAACCTGCTAACAATTAGAAAATAATGGATTTCAAGTATAACATCTCACCAAATGTTCGCCCTTGCGCTTCGCGTCGTTATGAACGCCTCATAGGAATACTTTTACAATGTGATATGCTCGATAAGTCGAAGCTCGAGAAGTTGGCGATGCACCGTCGTGTGGAGGAACTTATATGTCGGAGCCGTGGTAGATGTCATGCTATGGCAGTTGTGGCGGAGGAGTTTCTTTGCTCCTATGAGAAGGTTCGCCGCGCTGTCTACGAAATCGATAAACAAATCTCAAACTTCACAACTATGGATTCTACAATTAAGATTAGTAACGAGGCCGATGTCACCATCATTGACATCGAGGGCACGATAGGTCTCGCGGAGTCGTGGCAGTTCGACAACCCCGAGAGCCGTGTGGCGACGTACGAGAAATTTAGGGAGTGTGTGGCGCGTATCGCCGATGTGCGTAACTCGCATATACGCGTGAACATTCGCTCTACGGGTGGTGATGTGAACGATGCTATGCTCATCTACGAGGCTCTGCGTGCTACGGGTGCTCATGTCACAACCTGCTGTTATGGCTATACCGCCTCGGCAGCCACAATCGTGGCACAAGCAGCAAGCGAGGGGTGTCGCCTCATAGCCCCAACAACGCTCTATTTGGTCCACAACTCACTCTGCTCGGTGGAGGGTAATGCCGAGGAGATAGCCGCAGAGTTGGAATTGTTGCGTCAGACCGATGAGCGCATTGCCGAGACATATGCTCGTCATTCTGGTCGTAGCATCGAGCAGATGGCGGCACTCATGTCGGAGAATGGCGGTAGAGGACGCTGGTTGTCGCCCGACGAGGTAGTTGCAAATGGCCTTGCCGATGCAATTGAGGGCGAGGCCACGGAGAGGGTAGAGCCAGCGCCGTCGAAGCAAGACGCAAAGCGTGGTGTTAAGGCTCTATTGGGTGCCTTGGGCATCGACGTGGATGAGGCGCCCGATGTTAGAGACGATGTAAACTATATTGCGCATGATGCTAACATAGTTGCGGCGGATGTCGCGACATCGGCTATAGCCCTCGATGAGGGGCAGAGGGGTGCCGAGCGCACGAAACTTAAGGAGGTTGAGGATCCCGACCTAAGGGGTGTGCCACGCGATGAACGTATGCGTGCCTACGATAGTGATGCAAGGGCTATGCGCCTAAGATAAATCATTTCGGCTGCTACTACAATTTACCGCTAATCTACATTATTACAACAACTTAGTAATCAACGAAAATTAACTGCTAACATCTGTTAGCAAAATAACTTAGTAATCAACGAAAATTAACTGCTAACATTCGTTAGCAAATTAACTTACCAACTAACTAAAACCTTACTACTATGGGACTTATTGAAAATCCAAAGACCTACACAGGTCGTGACCTCGAGACAATCTTTTTCCGCCCAATGTTTGCTGGCGAGAGTGCAGAGCAGCTTGGCATCCACACGCTTTACAACATGCCTGTTCCCACTACGGTGCAGATGTGGAGCCCTCGCGCCGATATCCTCAAGGAGTACTCCTCAGGCTGGAATGGTGGCGACTCTGCGCTACGTCAGCAGAAGAGCATCGAACTCTTCAAGGTGAAGGCCGAGGTGGGCTTCTCCGCTTCGGACTACTTCCAGCAGGTCTATGAGCTTATCACGGGTCGTGCCGATGTGAATATGGATGACCTCACAGGCTCGGAGCTTGAGGCGGCTGAGACCGAGATGTTCCGTCGTGCCATTGCTGAGAGCGTGCGCGTTACGATGTGGGTGGGCGATGTGGCTGCCTCACAGTACAACAAGTTTAATGGCTTCTTGACTCTTGCTGCGAAGTATGCCCAGGAGTCGGCAAATATGCCTATTGTGGATTGTGATGGTAACATCCCTGATGCTGGGAATGTTGTGGATCTTCTGCGTCGTATGTGGCACGCAGCGCCCGCCGCACTCAAGGCCCTCAAGGCGGAGGGTAACCTCGCCTTCTTCCTCACTACCGACATCTACGATGCCTACGAGCACTATCTTGATGAGTTGGGTGCTGATGGCGCATACACAGATATTGTGTCGGGTCGTCGAGAGTTGTCGTTCCACGGCATCAAGCTCGTAGATATGGGCGTTTCGCAGTATATGCCACACTCTGCCACCGGTGCTTCAACATTCTGTATGCTTACCGACCGCCGTAACCTTGTCTTAGCCGTAAATACGGCAGACTACCCAGGCTCGGAGGTGCGCATGTGGTACAATCCCGATGAGATGGAGAACCGCCAGCGCGCAGTCTTTATGGTGGGCTGCGAGATATTGGATGAGGAGCTTCTTGTATATGCAGACTTTGGTAATAAGTAATATATAAGAAGTATGTCTGATAAGGTAAAATATTGGCGTGTAGCAGCAACACGCAACCGTGCCGAGCCCCTTTTGGGTCTCGGTACGGCACCCGCAGCAGTGTCGGATAGGGTGTGGCAGTGGGGTTGTGACAATATGTTGCCATATGCTCTCTCGCTCATCGCTCGCAACTCGGTGGCACACCGCCGCATCATCAACGACAAGGCCGACTATATCGCGGGTAGGGGTGTCATGTGTGATGAGGGTGTGCCCATCATTAAGTCGTTGGTTGATAGCGCTAATGGCTCTGGTGATACGCTGCGCAATGTCATCTCGCGCTTGGCGCTCGACGAGGCTATGTTTGGCAATGCCTTTTTGGAGGTCGTCACCGATGCGCAGAGGTCGTTTCTCTCGCTCTACCATGTCGATGCCTCAACCTGTCGCTTGGCGCGCGACTCGGAGCATGTCGTCATGCATCACGACTGGTCGCAGTTTCGTAGCTCGGAGGCTACGACGCTGCCTCTATACCCCAACTTCGAGCAGCAGGGTGATGGCACGCTACGCTCGGTTGTGCACTACAAAGATTATGAGCCCATGTTTTTGCACTATGGTGTAGCGCCCTATGTGGCGGGTTTAGATGCTGCGGCGATACTCTACAAAACTGACCGCTGGAATGTGTCGCGTATTGATAACTCATTCCAGCTCTCGGGTGTTATGATGCTCGATGGCGCTGTGGGTAATGAGGAGGAGGCTGACCGCATGGTGCGTATGGCCGAGGAGAGGTTTGCGGGTAATCCTGGTCAGGTGCTCTTTGTGCTTCGTGAGTCGAGCGAAGGAAATAGCTCGCGCTTTATCCCCATTGACTCGAGTGCTGATGGCGACTGGGCGAAGCTCCATGAACAGGCCGAAAGCGACCTTGTGGTGGCGCACTCATGGTTTCGCTCGCTCAGCGGCTTGGACTACTCTTCGGGCTTCTCTACGGAGCGCATACTGCACGAGTATGAGGTGGCACTAAACACCATAATTCGTTCGGAGCAGGAGCAACTATTGGAACCTATACGCCACATTATAGAGTCGTTGTTTGGTGTAGATGCCTCGTCGATAGCCATTGTCAATACACCTCCTATCTGCTCTAAGCCCGCATATATGAGGGTGTGGGAGGCTCGCAAGGCAGATGGCCTTGACTATGATGAGAGTGATCCCGCGCAGCAACTCTTTCTTGCGGAATTAACACGCTCAAACAATAAAACCTAATGTTATGAATACGCTTTTATCTGCGGAGAGGGCCTACGCCTTGGCCTTCTCCTCCGAGGAGCCATACAGTGCCTCGGTAATCACCGAAGTAGATATTGCGGAGGCCGAGAGCCGCTATCTGCTGCCCATTATTGGTGAGGAACTCTATGCTGCACTATCGAAATATGGCACGCTCCATACCGAATATGTAGAGCCTATGGTTGCCGCATGGGTGCGTTACATTATCGAACCACACCTTGCCACTCGCTGCTGTGCATGTCATGCCGAGGGCCGT
Source organism: Alistipes sp. (assembly GCA_045634765.1). GTDB lineage: Bacteria > Bacteroidota > Bacteroidia > Bacteroidales > Rikenellaceae > Alistipes. Next base: position 29,934 of record JAZRAW010000083.1, on the reverse strand, counting down.
ATCACCGAGGCTGTTAACGACCACACGGAGCGCGTGATGCATGCACTAAGGGAGAAGGCGCAGGTTCTAACCCGCAGGCTCTCGAATCATCTCAACTCTCATAGCGCTGACTATGTGGAGTATAACCCTAAAAATAACCCCTTAAATCGCTGTTTTATCTATGGAAATATTATTCAAGTATCTTAGTGGTGCTGTTGTAGCGCTTTTGGGCATGCTCTGCCCCATAACCCCTCTTATCGCCTCGGCGATGCTCTTTATCTCCATCGACTTTCTAACGGGCATCCTCGCATCGCGTGCCGAGGCCAAGCGTGCGGGCAAGGAGTGGCACTTGGAGAGTCGCAAGGCGTGGCGTACTATAGCGAAGTCTGGCTTCGTGGCTCTCGCAATTGTAATGATGTGGATTATAGACTCCACCATCCTCGGCTTTATGCAACTCAACCTCGCCAACATCTTCACGGGATTTGTATGTGGTGTAGAGATGTGGTCATTTATCGAAAATGCCTCGCGCATAAGTGGTGCTTCGCTCTTTGAGTGGATAGGTCGCTGGTTTAAGCGCCGCATAGGAAAGGAGGTGGGCGGTGAGTAGAGGCCTTCGCAACAACAACCCTGGTAACATCCGCCGCTCGAGGGTGCGCTATAAGGGTGAGGTGCGCCCAAGCCGCGACCCCGACTTCAAAGAGTTTGAAACTATGGCTTACGGATATCGCGCTGTGTTCGTATTGCTCGATACCTACCGCAGCCGCTACGGGTTGAACACCATCCGCCAGATGCTCAACCGCTATGCTCCTCCCACGGAGAACTTCACCGAGGGCTATGTGCGCTTTGTGTCTGACTGCTCGGGAGTTATGCCCGACGAGGTTGTCGACACCCGTTCCGAGAAGGATATGATACCCATCGTTGCGGCGATGTCGAAGATTGAGAATGGCGTGGCTGCAAACATCGAGGATGTGGAGCGCGGCTGGGAGCTCTTTGTGGGCGGAAATTAACCCTTTTCGGGGGCTGTGTGGCACAAGGTCGCGCAGCCCCTTTCCTATATCTGATTTTTTTGCTATCTTTGCCCTAATAAACACTTAATATATATGAGACGATTTGTAATCCTTTTACTCTTTGCTATGTTGGGCTGTGCCACGCTCTCGGCGCAGCAGTTTGATATAACCCCTGTCCCAGTCTCTGTTGAGGTTGAGGATGCCGAGGGTAGAGTCACAATCTTTGATGCCTCGCGTGAGTTCAAACTATATGTCGGCGTTGAGGGCATTGACTATGAGCGTTTGACAGATGCCGCATATGCCACGGGTCTCGAACTAAAGAGCGTGAAGAAGTCGGCTAAGCGAGACTATCTAAACCTTGTCATTGATAAGAGTGTTGAGCATAGCGAGGGTTATATATTGGAGTGCTACAAGGATGGTATCAGCATTAAGGCTGCCACACCAGCTGGTCTATTCTATGGCTTGCAATCATTGCGCCAGTTGGTTGAAACTCACTCTGATAGAGTTTGGCTGGAGTGTCGTATAGTGGACTACCCACGCTTCGAGTACCGCGGTGCACTTATCGATATTTCGCGCCACTTCCGCTCGGTGGATTTCCTTAAGCGTCAGATAGATATGATGGCGCGCATGAAGATGAACCGCCTACACCTGCACCTCACGGATGCTGCGGGCTGGCGACTCGAAATAGAGAGTTATCCTCGCCTCACAAGCTACGCTGCATGGCGCACGCCCCACGACTGGAAGGGTTGGTGGTATGGCGACCGTCAGTTTGTAGAGGAGGGCGCCGAGGGTGCTTCGGGCGGCTATCTCACACAGGAGGAGGCTCGCGAGTTGGTGGACTATGCCGCTGACCGCTATATAACCATCATCCCAGAGATTGAGATGCCTGGTCACTCGGATGAGGTGTTGGCCGCATATCCCGAGTTGAAGTGTACGCACAACCCTGAGCGTCAGGGTGACCTCTGCATCGGCAAGGAGGCGACATTCGAGATGATGCAGGCGATACTCGATGAGGTGATGGAGATATTCCCCTCGGAGTATATACACATTGGTGGCGACGAGGCTGGCAAGGGAGACTGGATGTTGTGTGAGGATTGTCAGCGTCGTATGCGCGAGGAGGGCTTGGAGAGTGTTGATGAGTTGCAGAGCTATATGATACACCGCATGGAGGAGTATCTCAATGCTCATGGTCGCCAGATTATCGGTTGGGATGAGATTTTGGAGGGTGGCCTTGCCCCCAACGCTACGGTTATGTCGTGGCGTGGCGAGGAGGGTGGCCTTATGGCTGCCGAGGCGGGACATTATGTCGTTATGTCGCCCCACGGCTACTGCTATATCGATGCACCACAGGATGCCCCCTACTCACAGCCCGAGAGCATCGGTGGCTACCTACCCTTGGAGAAGGTCTACTCCTACGACCCCGCACCCGCGACTATGTCAGAGGATGTGAGCAAGTATATCCTTGGTGTTCAGGCAAATCTGTGGGCAGAGTTTATTGTTGAGGATTGGCACTATGAGCATATGTTGTGGCCTCGCGCCATCGCCGTTGCGGAGATTGGCTGGTCACAGCCCTGTGACAAGGAGTTTGCACACTTCCGTAGTCGTGCAGTTGGCATTGTAGACCGCATGATTGAGGAGGGCTACACACCCTTTGACCTTAAAAACGAGATTGGCAACCGCCCCGAGTCGTTAGTGGATGTCGAGCACTTGGCATTGGGTAAGAGCGTCACCTACCTCGAGCCTTCGCGCTACTATGCACCGAAGTATGCTGCGGCGTGGGATGCAACGCTAACTGATGGCAAGCGTGGTACATGGACCTATGCCGATGAGCGCTGGCAGGGTTTCTTGGGTCGTGGTGGCGTGGATGTAATCATCGACCTTGAGAAGGTTACTGAGATTCACAGCATCAGTGCCGACTTTATGCAGATATGCGGTCCTGGCGTCTTTATGCCCTGCTTGGTGGAGATTGCAATATCAGAGGATGGCGAGAACTACACGAAGATTGCTGATATTGAGCATGAGGTTGTGGTGGATGAACTTCCCTCGTTCAAGAGTTTCGGCTGGGAGGGTAGTGCCAAGGCACGCTACATACGTTACAAAGCACATCGCAGTAGTTACTCTGGCTTCTTGTTTGTAGATGAGATAGTTGTGCGATAGGCGATGACCGACGGCAAGGAGCATATCGAGGCCATGACCCCCGAGGAGGTCCTCAAAAAGTGGTGGGGTTATGAGGCCTTTCGTCCCAAGCAGCGCGAGATTATAGATGCGGTGCTTGCGGGGCATGATACCCTTGCCCTTATGCCCACGGGAGGCGGTAAGTCGCTGACATATCAGGTGCCCGCGCTTATGAGCGAGGGCATAGCTATTGTCGTGACGCCACTTATCGCACTTATGAAGGACCAGGTAGATAGGCTTCGCAAGTTGGGCATCCCCGCTGTTGCGGTGCACTCGGGCATGGACTCGCGCAAGATAGAGATTGCGCTTGACAACTGCACCTATGGCGATGTCAAACTCCTCTATATCGCTCCCGAGCGTCTCGCTGCGGAGGCCTTCCGTGTGCGTCTGCGCAGCATGAATGTGAGCATCATAGCCGTGGATGAGGCACACTGCATCTCGCAGTGGGGCTATGACTTCCGCCCCTCATATCTGCGCATCGCCGAGCTGCGAGAGTATCAGCCCAAGGCTACTGTCTTGGCGCTTACAGCCTCGGCAACCGACATTGTGTCGAGAGACATTATGAATCATCTTGGGTTTGGTCTACCCAATATCATCCGCACAAGTTTCGCACGCCCCAATTTGTCCTATGTCGTTCGTAATGTGGATGATAAGTTGGAGCATACGCTGCGCATCGTGCGCAATGTCAAGGGCTCGGGTATCATCTATGTCCGCACTCGCGAGGGGTGTGAACAGTTGTGTGAACAGCTGCGTGCCGAGGGCGAGAGCGTCAACTTCTACCATGCGGGACTACCCTCCATGGAGCGCTCCCTGCGCCAGGACGATTGGGTGGCGGGCAAGGTGCGCATCATGGTTGCTACCAACGCCTTCGGTATGGGCATCGACAAGGCCGATGTGCGCTTCGTGGTGCACTACGCCATGTGCGACTCGCTCGAAGCATACTATCAAGAGGCGGGTCGCGCGGGTCGTGACGGTGTGCGTAGCTATGCTGTGCTGCTCACCTCGAATGACGATGCCGACCGTATCGTGCGCCTCTTCAAGGCGGAGTTTCCGCCATTAGCAGATATTAAGCGTGTCTACGAACTCGTTATGAACCACCTGCAAATCGCAATTGGCGATGGTGAGGGTGGCTCTTTCCCATTCAACATATACGAATTTTGTCACAACGCGCGCCTCTCGGTAAATGCCGTTATCGGTGCGCTCAAAATATTGGAGCAGAACGACTTACTAACGCTTGTTGAGGAGCATGACAACCCCGCGAAGTTGATGTTTACTTGCAGCCGTGACTCGTTGTATAAGCTCAATGCTGGTGGCAACGATATGGATCTTGTGTTGCGCTCCATACTGCGCTTGTACAATGGCGTATTTACACACTTCCGCTCCATCGACGAGTTGCAGATTGCGGCATTCTCGGGTCTTAGTGCCGAGCGTGTGCACGAGATGTTGCGCATGCTATGGCGTATGCATGTAATCCGTTATATACCCGCATCGCGCACCCCGATGATATACCTCGACTCGGAGCGACTACCAACCTCAGATGTTTTCATTGCCCCCGAGACCTACCGTCACCGCTACGATATGACCGTGGCGCGCTTCGACGGCATGCTCAAATACTCGACAACGGAGGATATGTGCCGCAGTGTTATCATACAGAACTACTTCGGCGATAAGGAGGCTACACCGTGCGGTGTATGCGATGTATGTTTGCGTGCCAAGCGCATGGCGAGGGATGGTGGCGACGACTGCGAGCGCAGGGTAGTGGAGATGTTGTCGTGTCGCGAGATGGATATAAAATTGTTGGTAACGGAGCTTGGTGAAGATAGTGATATAGTGGTAGAAATAGTGGATAAATTGGTGCGTGAGGGTAAAATTTTGCTCTCCGAGCGAGGCAAACTAAAAATTATTCAGTAACTTTGCGCATTAATTTTACAAATTAATAGAATATCCCTAAAACCTTTCGAATGGCATTCTTGGAGACTATAGATAACGATACGGTGGCGGCACTTCCTGCTGCCTGTTTTTCTGGTCGCATTGTTGTGGTCGACAAGGATAGCATGATAGGCGCGGCGTGCGAGGATTTGCGCCGACATAAGATGATAGGCTTCGATACCGAGACGCGCCCCTCGTTCCGTGCTGGCGTGAGCTACAAGGTATCACTCTTGCAGCTCTCAACTCCCGACACATGTTACCTCTTCCGCCTCTCGCGCATACGCCTCGACAACCGCATTTTGAAGGTGTTGGGCTCACGCGAGATTATCAAGGTGGGTGCCGACATTATGGGTGACATACGCTCGTTGCACGCTCTGCGCGACTTCAAGGCAGATGGCTTTGTAGATTTGCAGCAGGAGGCTATTCGTTGGGGCATCCAGGAGAAGAGTTTGCGTAAACTCTCGGCGATAGTCTTGGGTGAGCGCGTGTCGAAGGCGCAGCGCTTGAGCAACTGGGATGCCGAGCAGCTAACACCTCAGCAACAGGAGTATGCTGCAACCGATGCGTGGGTGTGCCCCCGCATCTTGAACCACCTCATGGCGACCGAGCCAAAGAGCGAACCGCCACACATCATCGCGTGTCGTGGTGTGGTTGAGACGCTAAATGCCCCCGCGAAGCGTCCGCGTAAGCGCCCCCATCGCCATAGAGAGACTTCGGAAAATAAAAACTAATGATATATGAGCAGTAAGCAGACTTTAAGCATCGTGCACCTACGTCGTGGTAAGGAGGAGTCGTTGGAGCGCCGCCACCCATGGGTATTCTCTGGCGCTATTGAGCGCATCAGCGAGGGTATAGCACCCTTGCAGGAGGGCGACGTCGTGGATGTGGTAACCAAGGCGGGTGAGTTCATTGCGCGTGGCCACTACCAGATTGGCTCTATCGCTGTGCGTGTCCTCTCGTTTGAGCGCGAGGATATCGACAGCGCGTGGTGGCAGAAACGCATTGCTTCGGCAAAGAGCCTCCGCGAGGCGTTGGGTATTGCGCACAACGCTGAGACAACGTGCTACCGCCTTGTGCATGGCGAGGGCGACTTGTTGCCAGGCTTGGTAGTGGATGTCTATGAGCGCACGGCTGTTGTGCAGTGTCACTCTGTGGGTATGTATCGCTCACGCATGGAGATTGCCGAGGCCATTCGCGTGGTATATGGAGAGGAGATTGAGGCTATCTATGACAAGAGTTCGCAGACGCTCCCCTTCAAGGCCGACCTCGGTGCTATAGATGGCTACTTATGGGGTAGGACTTCGGAAAGCAATAATGTGGTATTGGAGAATGGCTTAAAGTTCAAGGTCAACTGGGAGGAGGGTCAGAAGACTGGCTTCTTCATCGACCAGCGCGAGAACCGCGACCTTGTGCGCCAATATTCGCGTGGCCGTAAGGTGCTTAACACCTTCTGCTATACGGGTGGTTTCTCCGTAGCAGCGCTTGCTGGTGGCGCGCGCGAGGTTGTGAGCATCGACCTCTCGGAGCGCGCTGTGAAACTTGCTGACGAGAATGTACGCCTAAACTTTGGCGACGACGCACCACATGAGGCTATAGCGTGCAACGCTGTGGAGTACCTCAAGGATATAGATGATAGCTACGACCTTATCATCCTTGACCCTCCCGCATTTGCTAAGCACCACAAGGTGTTGGGTAATGCGCTTCAGGGATATAAGAAGATTAATGCCCGCGCTATGGAGAAGATTCGCCCAGGTGGCATCCTCTTCACCTTCTCATGCTCGCAGGCCGTAAGCCGCGACCTCTTCCGCACCACAATCTTCACCTCGGCAGCCATCGCCAAGCGTAAGGTGCGCATCATAGGTCAGCTCACACAACCTGCCGACCACCCCATCAACATCTACCACCCCGAGGGTGAATATTTGAAGGGCTTGGTTGTCTATGTAGAGTAGGCAGTGCTAAATCGAATGAATACTATAGATAGAGATATGAAACGATTTGTTATTATGTTTTTTGCTGCAGTCGCCATGGTCGGCTGTGCAGATAAGGGTTCTAAGATTGTTATCAACGATCAGAATCCAGTGAATGATGCATACAACTATAGCGGTGAGTTTGCCTATAAGCTTGTTGATGCACAGAACTACGAAGAGTTCAAGGAGGCTCGCAAGCAGCTCGAGCAGCATGAGGAGGCGTTCCGCACACAGATTGGTGGCGAGGCATACCGCATCTACCTTGAGGAGTGTAATTTTATTTTTGAGGAGTTATAAAAAATTGAAGCCATGAAAGTAAAGACTAAAAATATACTTATCACCATTGGTACAGGCGTAACCTTTGTTGTGGGACTGCTTTTAGCCTCATACCTACACACCCCATCTGTCGAGATTACTACTCCCGAGCAGGATGCGCAGCTCTTGGCCGAGAAGGCTAAAGTTATACGCACCGAGGATGACTTGCGTAATCTTGAGAAGTTGGCATATGAGTATGAGATAGCCTACAAGCATGCCTATAATGGTGCTATGGCAATGTACTTCAAGACCCTTGTTGAGCCTATAATTATCGCAGCGGGCGACCGTCGTGAGAAAGTTCGTGCGCGCGAGGATTATATCGCTAATGAGAAGAGTAAGTTCTATACAACACTCTCAAATGTTGACGAGGCGTGGTGCATGGAGCTCGGTACAATGGAGGAGGTCGCTGCTCAGATTGCTGCTAACAACGCCCGCATTGAGGAGTTGCAGCAGGAGACAATGACACTTCAGGCACGCAAGGAGCAGCTCGGTGAGGAGGCTTGGAATGGCCCAGGTGGTAAGCTCGATGAGAAGTGCCTTGAGGAGATTGGTAAGATTGAGGAGAGAGTTAAGCAGTGTAACGATACCATTGCTCAGTTGGAGCATAAGAACGAGATTATCCTTCTTGCATGCCGCTTGCAGCGCGGCGAGGAACCCGCAATTATCTCTGTGGATGAGACTATAGAGGTCGAGACTGTGGTCGAGGCGGAGACGCTTGCGTGGTAGCGTGCTATGCGAATCAGATACTATATAGTACTTCTACATTTTGTGGTGCTAATCTCGTGTGGTGGTACTGCTGAGAACAAATCTGCTGCGGAGAGCGTAACTACGGAGAGCGAGGAGGCTGTTGTGGACATAGATTCGATGCTCGGAGTTATGGATGCGCGCTATAATGCTCTATGTGAAGAGCGAAGGGTGGCACTCAATGAGCGTGATGCTGAGCGCCGCAAAGCACTTCTTGAGGCAAACGATAGAGCCTGCATGGAGTTTCAAGACTCACTCGAGTGGTTAATGCAGATGTAAAGATAGAAAGCGAGGTGGTTGAGCAACCACCTCGCCTTTTTTATCTGTTTCTACTACTCTATGACCTCCATGTCGTTTATCGTGAAGGGTATAGTATCTTCAGGATGTGGATTTGTTGAGTCCTCTTCCGCCATCACAATAGTAGCGCTACATATGGGGCATATAGCCTCTGGAGCGACCTCCTTGTTCTTGGGCTCTACGACAATGAAGAGATACTTCAAAATAAAGAGCGCAGCGAGGATATACATCGTAATCGAAATCTTCTTAAACTTGCCGCAGCATATGTTTAACAATACATAGCATATCATGCCCAAGAGGATGCCGTCAGAGATAGAGTATGATAGAGGCATAAGTATGATGCATACGAATGCTGGTATAGACTCGGTGTAGTCGCTAAAGTCGATGTTGCGGATAGGCTCGAGCATCAACAATCCCACGATAATAAGCACTGGGGCAGTTGCAGCAGCAGGGATAGAGAGGAAGAGTGGCGAGAAGAAGAGTGCTACAACAAAGCAGCAACCCACAACAAAGGCTGTGAGACCTGTGCGGCCACCCTGTGCCACACCCGCAGCACTCTCAACATATGTCGTAGTGGTAGATGTGCCGAGCATGGCACCCACGGTAGTGGCGATGGAGTCTGCCATAAATGCCTGGTTGAGGCGCTCGATGCGACCCTCCTTGTTAACCATGCCCGCACGCTGGCATACGCCGATAAGCGTACCCACGGTATCGAACATATCTATAAACAGGAAGGTAAATACAACCACTAACATATCAAGTGTGAGGATGTTGTCCCACTGGAACTTGCAGAATATAGGCTCAATAGATGAAGGGGTAGATGTCACGCCCTGAAACTCGGTGATGCCCATGGGTATGCCGATAACCATGGTGATGAGCACGCCAAAGAGCATTGCGCCATGCACCTTCTTAACACATAGAAAGCCAGTGATAAGAAGTCCTATGATGCCGAGGAGTGCCGAGCCACTTGTTACATCGCCAAGTGTTACGAGCGTCGCCTCGTTGCTTGCGATGATGCCTGCCGACTGCAACCCGATAAAGGCGATAAAGAGACCGATGCCTGCGCCTATGGCGTAGCGTAGGTTTGTGGGTATGCAGTTAACAATCGCTTCGCGCACGTTAGTGAGGGTCAATATTATAAATAGGATACCCTCAAGGAATACGGCAGTGAGGGCAAAGGGCCAGTCGTAGCCCATGCCGAGACATACGGTATAGACGAAGAAGGCATTTAGGCCCATGCCTGGAGCAAGACCAAAGGGTAGTTTGCCGTATATCGCCATTGCCACGCAGCCGACAATTGCGGCGAGGGCTGTAGAGGTGAATACAGCACCCTCGGGCATGTTCAACTCCTTGAAGATGCTGGGGTTAACGGCGAGAATGTATGACATGGTAAGAAATATGGTGATACCTGCCATAATCTCGGTGCGTAGGCTATGCTGCTTCGAGTCAAAGCCAAATAGTTTTTTGAGCATAGTGCTATTTTTGTAAGTGGGTTATAACAGTTTGATGCCTCAAAGGTAGTATTTATTTGGAACTAAACAAAAATAGGGATGCCCAGCGGACATCCCCATAACTTCTAATAGAGCGAAATTACTCCTCAACAGCTGTCACAACCTCAGCCTCATGGTGGTGGTCATGGTCGTGCTCGTCGTCGTGTGTTACGATTACGCCATACTCATTAGGATTGGTGAGCAAGACTCCATTATACTCGCCAGTGAGAGTGTGGAGGAATGCTACGATAGCCTTGGTGTCGGCATCCGAGAGCTTTACGTCACACTGGTAGAGCGCCATGTCGCGTACTGCGTCATCCATTGTGAGGCGAGTGCCATCGTGGTAGTAGGGCCATGTGAGGGCGATGTTACGCAAGCCTGGCACCTTAAAGCGGTGGCGGTCACGCTCATTCTTCGTCTCCTTGTATCGACCATTATCCTCCTCGGTGAGCTCCATGCCTCGTGCCTCGAAGTAGTGGTTGCGCAAGCCCATAAGCTCATACGACAGACCACCGAGATTAGGTCCTACATGACAAGTTGCACAGTTATACTGCTTGAAGAGGTTGTAACCCTTGAGCTCCTCGGCTGTGATAGCCTCATTGTTGCCAAGCAACCACTGGTCGAAGCGAGAGTTGGGGGTTGTGAGCGTGCGCTCAAACTCCTCAATGGCGTCTGTGATAGTTGCCTCGGTGATACCCTCGGGGTAGAGCTTCGCAAACTGTGCTACATAGTTAGCATCTGCGGAGAGCTTAGCTACGATTTCGTCGAACGATGTCGATGCCATCTCAACGGGGTTGAGTGGAGGACCTGCTGCTTGCTCTGCGAGTGTCATTGCACGACCATCCCAGAACTGCACAAAATTATAGACAGCATTATAGACCGTAGGAGCATTCACGCCACCCAAGCGATCCTCTACGCCGTGTGAGTACTGATGGTTATCCACGCCACCAGTGTCGAGACCGTGACACGATGCGCATGATACGGTGTTGTCAACCGAGAGGCGTGTGTCGTGGTAGAGGGCGAAACCGAGAAGTGCCTTCTCCTGGTTGATGTCTGTGGGGGGTACGATGGGGCGTACGGGCTCGCCAGCACGCTTGCCCACAAGACCATCGTTGTAAAATGCTGTGCGGTAGGCTGTAGCCCAATCGGTGATAATGTCGCTCTTGGCATCTGTCATCTGGCTACCCCAGTGTACGAGATAGTACTTTGCTGCGGGCATGCTCTTGTCCTGTGCCACCTTCTCTACCTTGGCAACATCCACGGGATTAGGGGTCTCTCCATTGTTGAGAGCCTCCACAAGTGGCATGATATCGAATGCACGGTAGCCATTCTTGACATCCTCCATCACCATATCACCAGCCAATGGCATGTCGGCATAGAATGGGAGTTCGGGGTTTGCGCTATGGCAGTCGATACAACCGCCCTTGTCCAAAATCTCTGCCACACGAGCCTCTGGAGCAAGCTCCTCAGATGGTGGACGGATAGATACTCTATAGACAACGAACAACACCACGACGATGGCGAGCGTCGCTATGAGAAATAGTTGACTCTTTTTTAGGTTTTTCATAGGCTTATATATTAGGTGTTAGTAAATTTACTGGTTGTATGTGTGCACGCTCTCCTGTGCCGAGGGCAGATAGTTGACGCCCCACCAACACATCTGCAATGCCAAGAAGGCGATGATTATCATGGTGTAGTAGGCGCGTTTTTGCCACGCTATGCTCTGTGTCGAGGGGCGCATGGCAAGGTGTATTGCTATGAGATATAGGCTCCATGTTACAGCTGCCCATGACTCTTTGGCGTCCCAACTCCAGTATGCTCCCCATGCATCCTTTGCCCAAATGGCTCCCGTGAGCATGCCTATAGTTACGAATGCCGTACCTCCGTAGAGAAGTCGCTCGATGGCGCTGTCGAGTTTCTCGCTCTTGGTCACAAGTGCGCATATGGCGAGTATCATGGCGCAACCCAAGAGCGCATACGAGAACATATATACAGAGACGTGGGGTATAAACCATATACTCTGCAGTGCTGGCATAAGTGTCTGGTCGTGAATCTCGGGTTTGAGAATGTTGATGACCATAAAGACCGTGGCGAGGAGTGTCGAGAAGGAGAGTATCCATCTGAAGTGCCAACGCACATAGGTGAAGAGTCCCGCTATAAGTAGAAATAGTGAGTACCATAGTCGTGTCTCGCCCATGGTGCGCAGTGGTGGGCGTTCGAGCGTTATCCACAGGGTGATGACGAAGGCTATGAGTGTTGCTATGGCTGCGGCACTACACACTATCGAGGTGTTGCTGCGCTCGCGCTTGATAATTGCAACGACAGCGGCAACGAGCGATAGCGTAAATACCACGACTGCTACCCATGGGAATATGTTCCAACCCAACTCCATTCTACTTTGTATTGTTTTTAGATGTGTGGCGAGGACCACGAATAAAGAGCATCACGGCACCCGCAAGCAGTAGTACTATGCCAGCAAGCGAAAACCATTGCCATGGCTCGCGAATGATTTCAACGATGCAGTATGAACTATTATGGTCTACGCTAACAAGATATATCTTCTCGCCTAAAGTCCTGTTATATGGGTGGTTAACACGAAGTTTTACCTCCTTGTTCTCAACCTTGATTGTTGCCTCATATAGTGTGGGCATACCATTGTCGGCATACTCTGTCTCAAGCTGCGAAAGCTCTATCGCGTAGCCGAGTTTTGTAGTGGTGCCGTTAAGGTGGTAGGCGTATGTCGCAGGTCGCTCCTTGGTCAGTATGGTGCGTAGCTGCACCCTGTCGGGTGCTCCCCAGAATCCCGCTCCGAGGGCTATCAAGAGTCCAACATGAAGAAGTGTAAAACGCCAGCGTATACCCTTTGGAGTGCGCCACCCGCGCATGGTGATTAAAAGTAGATGGGTAAGTGTAAAGAGAACTCCCGCGACAATGGGCCACGATGTGCTGTTGGGATTAGGCTGCAGACCAAGATAGATGCCTATTGCCGCCATTACGCCTAACGAGAGCCATGTCGCACGGATTGATAGAAGTGATTTGGCAAGGGCAGATGTTTTACAGTTTTTGAATATGGTGTAGCATCCGACAACCCACAGGACAAGTGCCACAACGTTTAGTGGAAAGGCGAAGATATCGACGGGAAAGTTGCCCGCGAGCCACTGCAAAATGAGTGTGATGATTGCCGTAGAGACAACCACAATAGACTCAGTTATAAATACTTTCTTGTCAAAACCACTCATTGCATCTAAATATTTGCCTCAAAGATAAGAATTTATTTCTAATAGTGAACTTTTTTCAATAAAAAAATCATAATTATAACAATAAATCTTTGATACTTATTGTGTAAATGTTGTGCGCAATTTGGATATATAATCTTTTTATGTTACATTTGTCCAGTATTAAAATAAGGTAGGTTCTACAAATTAGGTCGAACTGATTTTGAAGATTATTTAGAATCAGAGATTTCATCTCTTACGGGGACGCAGTGCGAGTATTGTAACTGAACGATGATGAAATATATACAAAAATAGGTTTAAAAGCGACTAAATAGAATCTCCGAGACAACGAAAATTTTATACCAATATAGAACACCCCTTAGTGAAGATGCCACTTGTAAGTATCATAATCCCTATCTACAATGCCGAGGGTTACCTTCCCCGCTGCGTGGATAGTATCCTTGCTCAGACATTTGCCGACTTCGAGCTTCTGTTGGTCAACGATGGCAGCCGAGATTCGAGCCTTGAGATATGCAATCGTTATGCTGCTCAAGATAGTCGTGTGCGTGTCTTGGATAAGCCAAATGGCGGTGTTAGCTCGGCGCGCAATCTCGGCCTTGAGGGTGCCGAGGCGGAGTGGATTATGTTTGCTGATGCCGACGACTGGATTGAGCCTAATACGCTTGAGTTGGCAATGCCCTATGTTGAGAAGTCTGATATCGTGCGTTTGGCATGGGTGGCACACCTCCCCGATGGCGTGGTTAAGAACAAGCGTGTGATGTATGCCGATACCCCAGCGCAACTTCTAAAGCAGCTTCTACGCCGCAGAACAAAGCTCGCTATATGGGGCACGCTCATCCGTAAGGAGCTCTTCCTCGCTAATGACATACGCTTCGATGCCTCGTACAACTATGCTGAAGATTGGCTTGCACTGCTGAGAGTGGTGTGCAAGTGTAAGAGTGTTGCGACGTTGCCCGAGGCCTTTGTCTATCACTATGATATGACTAATATGGCGAGTTGCATAAACAATATGTCCATCAAGAAGATGGCTTGTAATGTGCGCCTATGTCACGACATCAAGGCCGATTTAAGGGGTAGGTTTGCTGGCGATTTGCGCGATACGCGTTTGGAGTTGTATCGTCTGCTTGCTGCGGAGTATGGCTTCGAAGCGACGTGCGACTATATAAGCTCTATACGCCATCAGGTCGACTTCTTCACGTTGTGGGAGGTGCTTGTGGCAAATTTCGGATTTGCAAAGAAGCGTGAACTATTGGCCTTCTGGCGCTATGCTTCGCGACATGGACTCAAATAGAACACTATTCAAACTATAATTCATTTAAAATCAATGCTTATGAAGAGACTTTTACTTTTGATGCTTGGCCTGGCTGTGGGTTATATTGCCTCGGCTCAGGTGGTCGTCACAGGTATGGTCGTTGATGAGAACGACCAGCCTCTTATCGGTGCTACAGTCGTAGTTCCCGAGACAACGCAGGGTACATCTACCGATGCAGGAGGTAACTTCCGCTTCTCGGTTCTTGGTGCCGATGCTATTCAGGTTAGTTACCTGAACTACAAAACTCAGACTATCGCCATAACAGCGAAGACTGGTCGCCAGGATCTTGGCACTATCAAGATGGAGGCTGAGGCAATCGCGATGGAGGATGTTGTGATTACACAGTCTATTGCTGTGCAGCGCCGTACCCCTGTTGCTGTATCTACAGTTGCTGCAGCCGAAATCGATTTCAAGCTCGGTGGTCAGGAGTTCCCCGAGATTTTGAAGTCTACACCTGGTGTTTATGTAACCAAGGATGGTGGTGGTTATGGCGACTCTAAAATCAACATGCGTGGTTTTAAGTCGGCTAACATCGCTGTGATGATTAATGGTGTGCCAGTTAACGACATGGAGTGGGGTGGCCTTTATTGGTCTAACTGGGCAGGTCTTTCAGATGTGACTCGCTCTATGCAGACTCAGCGTGGTATGGGTGCATCAAAGATTTCATCTCCTTCAGTGGGTGGTACTATCAACATCGTTACTAATACTATCGATGCAAAGCGCGGTGGTAGCGTATCTTACGGCGTGGGTAACGATGGCGCAAATACCATGTCTGTAAGCCTTTCAACAGGTCTTATGGATAATGGCTGGGCAGCGAGCGTATTGCTTGCAAAGCGCTGGGGTGATGGTTATGTTCAGGGTACTGGCTACGAGGCGTACAACTGGTTCGTTAACGTGTCGAAGCGTATCAACTCTAATCACCAGCTCTCGTTGACAGCATTTGGTGCTCCCCAGAAGCACAACCAGCGTAAGCCTCTCTATGCAGGTCTCTCAATTGAGGGTTGGGATCAGGTGGCTAAGTGGACTGGCGAGAAGAACAAGTATCGCTATAACGCTGTCTATGGTTTCGACAACAATGGCAAGGAGCGCTCGTCAATGACTAACGAGTATCACAAGCCACAGATTTCGTTGAACCACCAGTGGCAGATCGACCACAAGTCATCGCTCTCTACAGCTCTCTATATGTCTGTTGGTCGTGGTTCTGGCTACTCAGGTCAGGGTCGTACATCTGCTGACCGCGCAATGTGGAATGGCTCATCTAACGGTCAGTTGCTATACAACTTCCGTAAGTCTGATGGTACTTTCGACTATGGCGCAATTCAGGATATGAATGCAGCGAGCCTCGATGGTTCACGAATGATTATGTCTAAGTCGGTGAACAACCATATGTGGTATGGTTTGCTCTCTACATACACCAATGAGTTGCTCCCAGGTTTGGAGCTCTCTGCGGGTGTTGACGTACGCTACTATGTTGGTAAGCACACCAACGAGATTATCGACCTCTACGACGGTGCATACTTCATCGATGATGCTGACCGTAAGAATGTTAAGCCCGAGAATAACATCGCTGCAGCCGATCCAAACTGGAAGTATGAGAAACTTAGCGTAGGCGATATCGTATATCGTGACTACGATGGTCATGTACACCAGGAGGGTCTGTTTGCTCAGTTGGAGTACTCACAGGACAAGGTTAGTGCATTTGTATCGGGTTCGGTATCTAACACTGGCTACTGGCGTGTTGACCGCTTCTACTATGATGAGGCACACCAGCGCTCTGAGACAATCAACTTCACTGGTTTCACTGCCAAGGCGGGTGTTAACTACAACGTGACAAGCGCTTCAAACCTCTTCCTTAACGTAGGTTACATCTCACGTGCTCCATTCTTCTCTGGTGGTGCATTCTTGCAGTCTACAACCAGCCATATGACCAACCCCGACGCTGTTAACGAGAAGGTATTCTCGGTTGAGGGTGGCTATGGTCTTCATACCGAGCAGTTCGCGATGAACATCAACGCATACTACACATTGTGGATGGATAAGGCTGACGTGCGTTCTAAGCTCATGTCTAACGGCGACTACGCGCGTGTAAACCTTACAGGTATCGATGCACGCCACGCAGGTATCGAGCTTGACCTTCGTTACAAGCCAGCACACTGGGTAAACCTCACAGGTATGCTCTCATGGGGTGACTGGATTTGGTCAAGCAATGCTCGTGGTTACTACTACGACTCACAGGGTCAGCCTATGACTGCGAAGATGGACGGTACTGTTGCTTCAGGTATCATGGCTGAGGACCACGCTTGGATTGAGCTCGACCAGAAGGGTGTTCACGTTGCTGGCTCGGCACAGACAACTGCTGCCGTAGGTGCAGACTTCTTCCCCTTCAAGGGCATGCGTTTGAGCGCTAACTTCAACCTCTATGCTAACAACTACGCTGACTTCTACCTCGGCTCTACAGCTGTGGCAAACACCACTACCACCGTAAACGATCCTTGGAAGATTCCCGTAGGTCACCAGGTTGATCTCTCAGCAAGCTACTCATTCAAGATTGGTGGTATCAACGCTACTATCTACGGTAACGTGAACAACCTCTACGACTATAACTATGTTATGGATGCACAGTGTGCTACCGATGCTAAGGGCTGGCAGGATTGCTACGCTGTTATGTACTCATTCGGTCGTACATACACTGTTCGTCTCAAGCTTAACTTCTAAAAGCTGCAACTACTATGAATAAGAATATTTTTAGCAAGATTGCTTTGATGGCAGGTGTAGCTCTTATGGGCATTAGCTGCCAGACCGACTATTTCAACGAGCACTATCTCCCTGGGTATGAGGGTGAGAGTGAGATTACCAATACGCAGAGCATGGAGTTCACGCTCTCGGCTGATGACTATGCTGCCATTGCGAAGAATGGTGAAAATAAGGCTATTGCTGAGGCTGCTGGCGAGGAGGCTGTTGAGGCTCTCGCTGCTATCAGCAAGAACAAGTATTTCGCTAATCAGGATGAGGCTGCAGCATATATCCCCGCATGGCTTGCTGCAAGCTACCCAACCTACGACAATGGCTCATTGGCATTGATTACCTACACCATGGCTCTCGATGTCCCTGAGGATATGTTGCAGATGAACGCTGCTACGGAGTATACCCTTACTGAGGCTGACTACAAAGCCATCTGGGGCTCGGAGGAGGACTACGCTATGGCGCTAACTCCCAAGACCGTGAACAAGCTTAAGAGTGTTATCCCTGTTGCTGATGATGCTCGCGAGGGTGAGTATGTTGTGGTTACCTATAACTACTCTAACGAGGAGCCCGCAACTGAGGAGCCTGAGACTCCCGAGACTCCTGAGCAGCCCGAGGCACCTGCCTACACTTCAGTGCTTGGCACAGCCGCTTTGAATGATGTTGTTGAGGTTAAGGGTTATATCTCTGCTGTGTCTACACAGGGTCCTATCCTCACTGATAACACAGGCTCAATACTTCTCTATAAGTATACTGATTTGGCTATTGGTGATGAGGTTACTGTAAATGGTACTATCCTCGCTTACAACTGTGGCTACCAGTTTGACTACTCAAAGGGTGGTGTTACTGTTGAGAAGACAGGTACAACTACTGTTACCTACCCCGAGCCATTGAACATCACTGGCGAGTATGCCGATGAGCTTCTTACTACTCGTGTTGAGAATGAGATGTGCTACTTCGCTAAGATGACAGGTGTCTTGTCAATCTCTACTAACAGCGATGGCACTAAGACCTACTATAACTTCAATATCAATGGTGCTGAGACAGCCGTAGGTAGCCTCTATAACCCATCAGAGGAGATTAAGGCTCAGCTCGTTGATGGCATGGAGTACACTCTCTATGGCTACTTCACCTCTATCTCTAAGACTGGTGGCGCTCCCAAGTACATTAACCTTATCGTTGTTAGCGTTAACGACGCTCCCGCAATTGAGGGCGGCGCTACAAATGACTATACTTCAGTGCTTGGCACAGCTGCTTTGAATGATGTTGTCGAGGTTAAGGGTTATATCTCTGCTGTGTCTACACAGGGTCCTATCCTTACTGATAACACAGGTTCAATCATCGTTTACAAGGCTGCAGACCTCGGTCTCGCAGTTGGCGACGAGGTTACTGTAAATGGTACTATCCGCGCCTACAACAATGGCTTCCAGTTTGACTACTCAAAGGGTGATGTTACCGTAGAGAAGACAGGTACAACTACTGTTACATACCCCGCAGAGGTGTTGGATATCACAGGTGCTTATGCCGATGAGTTGCTCACAGCGCGCGTCGAGAATGAGTATGCTTACTACGCAAAGATGACTGGTACAGTCGCAGTTAGCGGCACCTACTACAACTTCAATATCCCTGGTGCTGAGACCGCTGTGGGTAGCATCTATGGCGCTACTGACGAGGTTAAGTCATGGCTTGAGAATGGTATGGAGTGCACACTCTACGGCTACTTCTTCTCAATCTCTAAGACTGGTGGTGCTCCCAAGTACATCAACATCATCGTTACCTCTGTAGAGCCCGCAGCGAGCGTTAGCGCCCTCGCCCTTACTGTTAAGAGCGAGAAGCAGTATGCTTACTTCAAGTTTAACGGCTCGGGCTACGAGGCAGCAGATATCGTTGCGGTTCAGCCCGCTGACTACACCGCTATGGGTCAGAACTATGGTAACTTCACCAACCCCGCACAGGATGACTACTTGCCACTCTTCCTCGGCGAGAAGTACCCCTACGCACAGGTTGATGATAAGGTCTATGTTGGCTATCGCTGCTATGCTGGTGGTGCTACATCTTGCAAGGTTGACGAGTACATCTTCAACGGCACATGGACAAAGACTGCTTACTTCACAGAGAAGCAGGATCAGTTCCGCAAGGCAGAGGGTGTATGGAACGTAGACCGTACCCTCGAGCTCGACTATACAAACACTTCAAGTGCTGATACTAAGGCCTTCTATCAGTACTGCGTAAACTGGGTTTACGACTTCAAGGATGTGCCTATGGGTGCTCCCGCGCGTGACAACGCTGGTGAGATTATCTCAACAGACATCGTTACTATCAACGGCGAGAAGCCCGCAGGTAACTACTGGGTATCTAACTATGGTAACAACGAGTTCTACACAGGTGCTTCAGCATACTACGGCAACGTAGACTGGCGTCCATCAGCTGTTAGGGGTGGCTTCGCTGCTGCAGGCAAGGGCGGCCTCTCTGACGATGAGATTCTTGCAAAGCTCAAGGAGAACACCGCAGAGGTATACGCCGAGGTTCTCAGCTACATGTATCCCGAGATGACCCCCGAGCAGTATAAGAAGGTGGTTATCAAGGTCTACTGCTATGGTCCTAACAAGAACTACTCGTTCACATTCGATGTAGTCGAGGCAGGCAAATTTGCCTATGTCCCCGACTCACTCACAGAGTTGTAATTTCTTGTGATAAGGGGTCATTTGTGACCTCCCAATCCAAAGCCCGAATGGGATATACATTGCAGTATGTCTCATCCGGGCTTTCTCTTTATCGGTGGTAAGGGAGCTTAGGGAACTTAGGGAATTTAAGGAGTTTAGGGAGAACTCTCCTTAACTTCTCTAATTTCCCTAATTTCCTTATTTCCATTGCCTCCTTTTTCCCTTCT
Source organism: Alistipes sp. (assembly GCA_045634765.1). GTDB lineage: Bacteria > Bacteroidota > Bacteroidia > Bacteroidales > Rikenellaceae > Alistipes. Next base: position 9,851 of record JAZRAW010000083.1, on the reverse strand, counting down.
CAATTTCCCTTGCCCCTCCCCCGTTCCACTCCCGTTCACCCCTTATTTATGGCTATTCACCAGATTTTCTAAAGAAATGTGTGGTTATTTGCCGAAAAATCACTATCTTGCGCACAAATAGAATAGATAGAGGTATCTCGGTGGCTGTTTTGTAGAGCGTGTTTTTGATGGAAGATGCTGAGCGTTAATGAGATAGTCGCAGAGATTTAGAATAGGAATAATATTAACTTAAAACTTCATTATTGAATTATGAAAAAGCTATTGTTTTTGATGCTCGCCGTAATGGTCGGTGTAGGCGCATCGGCACAGACTTTGCCCGATGTAAAGATTGAGAACCAGGAGGGTAAGGTAGTCTCTACTCGTTCACTCGTTGATGGCACTCCTATGATTATCTCATTCTGGTCAACTACATGTAAGCCCTGCATCCAGGAGCTTAACGCAATCAACGACAACCTCTACGACTGGTTGGAGGAGGTAGACATGAAGGTTGTAGCAATCTCTGTTGACGACGCTCGTACTGTTAGTCGCGCTCGTGCTATGACTCAGGGTCAGGGTTGGGACGACTATGTATGTCTCTACGACAAGAACCAGGACTTCAAGCGCGCAATGAACGTGAGCCTCACACCCCACACCTTCATCGTTGATGGCAAGGGTAACATCGTCTACTCACACTCTGGCTACACACCTGGTAGCGAGCAGGAGTTGTTCGAGAAGATTAAGGCTTTGAAATAATAACGCATAACTAACTTTGGGAGAGGGAGCTACGTCGCTGTGGCTCCCCTTATGCCCGAAAAATAGACTATAAAAGATGAAGAAATTTCTACTTTTACTTGGCGTGGCTGCAGCCACTGTTTTTGCTGTAGAGGAGGCCTCAGCACAGATTAAGGCTGGCGAGGGTCAGGTATCTATCGCATTGGAGAGCAACAACTCATACTACGCTCCCGACAAGAAGCTCGAGGATATCGGTTTGGTTATCCCCGAGAAGCGTGTACGCGGTGACTTCGGCTCTAACGATTACCTCAAGGTGGACTACAATATTGGTCGTTTCTCTGCTGGTGTTCAGGTTGATGGCTACCTCCCCGCAATGTATGGCTACGACTTCTACGACTACTCACAGCGTGACTCGAAGCTCAATATGTTCCTCACAAAGTATGTTCAGTGGGAGGATGCAAATTGGGGTGTTCGTCTCGGTGATATTTATGACCAGTTTGGTAACGGTCTCATCTTCCGTGCTTACGAGGACCGCGCTTTGGCGTTCAACAACTCGTTGGCAGGTGCTCGTGCCTACTACAACTTCAACAACATGGTTAACGTGAAGGTCTTGGCAGGTATGCCTCGCCTCTACGATATGCGCTCAAAGACAGCTATCTGGGGTGCAGACCTCTCGCTCTCTATCTCTGATATGGCTGGTTGGTACGATGGTATGGCATCTATCGAGGCAAGCTATGTAGGTCGTAACCAGGATGTTGCTCCAGAGTACCTTTTGAAGGGTGTTGACTGCAATGTCCTCAACATGGTATCTGGTCGTGTAAACTTCGAGTATGCAGGCTTCTCACTCCGTGGTGAGTATGCACAGAAGCTCAACGATGATATCTACAACCCTATGTACAGTGCCGCTAAGGGTAACGCTGTTACTCTCGACCTCGGCTATAGCGTTGGTCGCTTCTCAGCTTCGGCATCGTTCCGTCGTCAGGAGAACATGACTACATTCATCGAGTACCGTCCTATGGGTATCGGTGGTGGTAACACAATGACTTACCTCCCCTTGCTCACTCGTCAGCACACCTACTCACTCGCAAACCTCAACCCCTACCGTGGTTCAAGCGTTCACACTGGTGGCGAGGTAGGTGGTCAGATTGACTTGTACTACTCATTGCGTAACCCCAAGGCACGCGGTAAGTACTGGAACTTCCACATCAACTACTCGATGTTCAACACTGTTGACCACAAGAATCCTATGACAGGCCTTGATATGGAGGGTCGCAACGTGTGGATTGACTTCAACTTCGACGTAGAGCGTCAGTGGAACAAGCAGCTCAAGACAACATTCCTCTACTCTTTCCAGCGCTGGGATGAGGAGATTAACCACTACGATGCTGCACACTCACACTACTGCCGTTCGCACATCTTCGTGGGCGATGTAACCTACAAGATTAACAAGAAGCACTCTATGCGCTTCGAGCTTCAGTACCTCGCATCTAACGACTACGAGGGTGACTGGGTAGCTGCAACCATCGAGTACAACCTCGCACCTAAGTTCAGCTTCTACGTTAGCGATATGTGGAACTGCGAGAAGATGCAGGATGGCGCTTATGGTAACTACTTCATGAATATTAACACTTACGAGTACCAGCACGAGCTTTTGCACTACTACCAGGTTGGTGCAAGCTTCACTCACAACAGCCTCCGCGCACAGCTCTCATATGGCCGTAACCGCGCAGGTTATGTATGCTCTGGTGGTGTTTGCCGCTTCCAGCCCGCTTACACAGGTGTTAACCTCGCTTTGACACTTTCATTCTAAAACGATAACGAAGAGTATGAAACTTACAAAATTCTTTGCCCTCGCACTTGCGGCTCTCGCATTTGTTGGCTGTGGTGAGCCCACACCCAACGAGCCAGGTGTTAAGCCTACGGGCGACGCTGTGCTTGTGGCAAACAACAACTCTGTGGAGGTTAACACCCCCATCGAGTTTACTGTAACAGCGGCTGATGGCACAGACCTCACTGCTGATGCAGTTATCTACGATAAGAGCCACGACTACGCAGTGGTTGAAAACCCCTTCACCCCAACTTTGGATGGTGACTATGAGTTCTATGCTGTTGTGGGTAACATCATCACCAATACTATTAAGGTTAGCGTTGTGCCCACCATCCCCGCATTGCCCGAGGATAGCGAGCCCGCAAATACTGTGTTCAACCACCGCATCTTACTCGTTGACCACACAGGTAACACTTGTGGCTACTGCCCTCAGATGATGAAGGCATTGGAGACAGTTTCAAAGACTGGCGACTACCACACGAAGTACTATGAGGCTATGGCTCACACCTACTCAAATGGTGACCCCGCATTCTCTGGTGCTGCGAGCGTGGTATCTAACCACCACGGTGTGTCGAGCTACCCAACATTGACCTACAACTTCTACCACACTACACAGTCGAGCTACAATGATGCTCACATCATGGGTCAGATTGATGCTTTGTGGAAGGCTGATGGTGCCGATGCTGGTATCGCTGCTGCAGCGACACTCGCCTCAAAGTCGGTAATCGTGAATACTGAGGTTAAGGCTGCTGTTGCTAACGACTACCGCATCACTGCATGGTTGTTGGAGGATGGCATCTACGCTAAGCAGACCAATGCTACTGAGGAGTGGATGAATACTCACAATAACGCCATCCGTCAGCGCGTTTCAAGCGATGATATCTCTGGCGTTGACCTCGGCACTCTTGCTGCGGGCGAGACAAAGTCTACGGCTCTTACTCTCAACATCGTTGGTAACAAGTGGAACCGTGATAACCTCAAGGTTATGGTCATCGTGAGCGCAAAGAACGCGAAGGGTCAGTTTGAGGTTGCTAACGTAGCTATTTGCCCTATGAACGATGTTGTAACTTATGACTACAAATAATAAAATTCATATTTATAAACCAATTAAAACCTTTTAGATCATGAAACTTACAAAGTTTTTTGCATTTGCATTCGCTGCACTTGCATTCGCAGCTTGTACTGAGGTGGAGCCATCGGAGAAACCTCAGCCCGAGCCCACACCTACTGGTGACATCAAGCTTACTGCTGACAAGACAGCTGTTAAGATGGGTGAGACTGTTACCTTCACAGTAACTGACTCTGAGGGTCAGGATGTTACATCACAGGCAAACATCTACGATGGTGATTTTAATTCTGTAGGCTCACAGGTAACTTTCAACGAGTCTGGTTCTTACGAGTTCTTTGCTACTGTAGGTTCTGCAAACTCTAACTATCTTACTATTATTGTTATGGCAGAGGTTCCTGAGGTGCCTGCAGATCCCCAGCCCGAGAACTTCACATTCAACCACCGTGGTCTCGTTATCGACCAGACTGGTGTAAACTGCGGTTACTGCCCCGGTGCTACTGACCAGCTCAAGACTTTGGAGAACACTGAGTGGCACCAGTACTACAACGAGGTAACTTGCCACGCTGGTTCTTACGCTGGTGGCGACCCAGGTAACTCAGCTGCTGCAAACGCTCTTAACCAGTTCCAGAGCTCTATGATTTCTGGCTATCCTTGCATCTTGGTTAACTTCTACGGCGAGCCTTACAGCTACGGCTACCAGGATATCATCAAGGTTCTTCAGAACTATGTTCAGAAGGATGGTGTTGATGTAGGTATCTCATTGGCAGTTGCTGGCGACGAGTCTTGCGTATACGCTGCTGCTCAGGTTAAGTCTGGCGTAGCTAAGGAGTACAAGATTACTGCATGGTTGCTCGAGAGCAACATCTACAGCCCTAACCAGGCAGGTGCTATTAAGGACTACCACAAGATCTACAACAACGCACTTCGTAACATGTCTCACGAGTACTCTAAGACAAACGTTCAGGGTGACTCTTACACATTCGAGGCAAACGAGGTTAAGGATCTCGCATTCGAGCTTGAGATGATCTCTAACAAGTGGAAGCTTGAGAATATGTCAGTTCTCGTAATCGTATCTGCTAAGGACGCTAACGGCCGTTGGGAGGTTGCTAACTCAGCAGTATGTAAGATTAACGAGGCTAAGGAGTTCGAGTACGTTAACTAATGATTTTACATATCTAAAGATAGAGCGGCACTTGTGTCGCTCTATCTTTTTTTGGGGGGGAGTGACCGAGAGATCAAAGTGACCATGGGACCGAGAGGGCAAAGTGAGGTTGCGGACTGAGTCTAACATCTGGGGTCCATGGGCTCTTGTGGGTTTCATGGGGTGATACCGTACACCGTCATTGCGAGAGTGGTGTTCGGAATGTCGAGTGGTTTCAAGAATAGTTGGATATTTTAGTTAATTTATTGCGTTCAGTGATAGATTCTGTGTTGTGTGCTGCTCTATATATACAAACACAACAACGAAGCAAACAATAATTAACAAAAAACAATACAACTATGAAGAAGATTTTTATCCTTTTGGCAGCATGTACAATGGGCGTTGGTTACAGCGCATCGGCAATGACAACTGAGTCATCAACAGCAGCACACTACATGGATGGTGATGTGTTGACCCTCGATCAGGTTCAGGCAGAGATTGATGACCTTTGTGAGATTCTCGACTCAGGCTTGGAGCTCGGTGATGAGATGATTGAACTTATCGCTGAAGGAGTTGCAGATGATATTATGAGCCTTGAGGGCCTTGATCGCGTAAATGCTCTTGGTTACTACTATGTATCAATGAATGAGCTCGACTCGTCTGCAGGTTTTTCATCAGCACGTCGTGATGAGTTGCACAAGATTGTAGCAGAGTGGACTATACGCTTGGTGGATGCAGATAACCTTGAGGCAGAGTACGCAAAGTATGAGAAGATGTGTCGCGGTCTTGATGATGACGAGGTGACTTACCTCAATGAGGCACTCCCAGTATTTGTTGAGACATACATCAACATGTAATATCAAGATTATAAGTTTTTTCGACATAAGGTTGGGCTGTCTGGCAATTGCGCCAGGCAGCCTTTTTATGATGTAGCATAAAAGCAGAGGAGGAGACCTCGTTGAAGTCTCCTCCTCAATATATGGTGGGCAAGAGCCCTATACCATCAATTAGCCGAGAATCTCAAGCATCTTGATAGCTGCAGTTGCAACGGGAGTACCAGGGCCGAAGATTGCCGCAGCACCATCCTTATACAACTGATCGTAGTCCTGTGCGGGGATAACACCACCTACTACAACTACGATATCCTCGCGGCCCAACTTCTTGAGCACTGCGATGATCTGGGGAACGAGGGTGAGGTGACCCGCTGCAAGTGATGATACACCTACAACATGTACGTCGTTCTCAACAGCCTGCTTTGCAGCCTCCTCGGGAGTCTGGAACAAAGGACCCATATCTACGTCGAAGCCGAGGTCAGCATAACCTGTAGCTACAACCTTAGCGCCACGGTCGTGACCATCCTGGCCCAACTTAGCGATCATAATACGGGGCTGACGGCCCTCCTTCTTTGCAAAGTCAGCACACATCTGCTTTGCCTTCTCGAATGCTGAATCTGATTTCACCTCTGCTGAATATACACCTGAGTTCAAACGAATAACTGCCTTGTAGCGACCTACGATCTTCTCGCAAGCATCAGAGATCTCACCGAGTGATGCGCGAACCTTAGCCGCCTCAACTGCCAATGCGAGCAAGTTGCCCTCACCTGTGCGTACGCACTCAGTGATAGCTGCCAATGCTGCCTCAACAGCTGCGTTGTCACGGTTAGCACGCAACTCCTGCAAACGCTTAACCTGGCTCTCACGAACTGCTGTGTTGTCTACAGCCAAGATGTCGATAGGTGCCTCCTTCTCCAAACGGTACTCGTTAACGCCGATGATAGTCTCAACGCCTGAGTCGATGCGAGCCTGCTTACGTGCTGCAGCCTCCTCGATGCGGAGCTTAGGAATACCTGTCTCGATAGCCTTAGCCATACCACCAAGCTGCTCAATCTCCTGGATGTGACCCCAAGCCTTGTGAGCGATCTCGTGTGTAAGAGCCTCTACATAGTATGAACCTGCCCAAGGATCGGCTGAACGACATACGTTAGTCTCCTCCTGGATGTAGATCTGTGTATTACGAGCAATACGAGCTGAGAAGTCGGTAGGAAGTGCGATAGCCTCATCCAAAGCGTTGGTGTGCAATGACTGAGTGTGACCCAATGCTGCACCCATAGCCTCGATAGCTGTACGTGCTACGTTGTTGAATGGATCCTGCTCAGTGAGTGACCAACCTGATGTCTGTGAGTGAGTACGCAATGCCAAAGACTTAGGATTCTTAGGCTCGAACTGCTTAACGATCTTAGCCCACAACAAACGTGCTGCACGCATCTTGGCAATCTCCATGAAGTGATTCATACCGATAGCCCAGAAGAATGACAAGCGGGGTGCGAAGGCGTCGATAGACATACCAGCGTTGATACCTGCGCGCAAGTACTCAAGACCGTCTGCCAAAGTGTAAGCCAACTCGATATCTGCGGTAGCACCTGCCTCCTGCATGTGGTAACCAGAGATAGAGATAGAGTTGAACTTAGGCATGTTCTTAGATGTGTACTCGAAGATATCAGCGATAATCTTCATTGAGAACTCTGGTGGGTAGATATATGTGTTACGCACCATGAACTCCTTCAAGATATCGTTCTGGATAGTACCTGCCAACTGATCAAGAGTACAGCCCTGCTCCAAACCTGCAACGATGTAGAATGCCAATACTGGAAGTACCGCACCGTTCATGGTCATAGATACTGACATCTGGTCGAGTGGAATACCGTTGAACAACACCTTCATATCCTCTACTGAGCAGATAGATACACCAGCCTTACCTACGTCACCTACTACACGTGGGTGGTCGGCATCGTAGCCACGGTGTGTTGCAAGGTCGAACGCTACTGACAAGCCCTTCTGACCTGCAGCAAGGTTACGACGATAGAATGCGTTAGACTCCTCAGCAGTAGAGAAACCTGCATACTGACGGATAGTCCAAGGACGCATAACGTACATTGTTGAATAAGGACCACGCAAGAAAGGAGCGATACCTGCTGCGTAGTTCAAGTGCTCCATGCCCTCGAGGTCAGCAGCCGTATAGTTCTCCTTTACTGGGATACGCTCGGCAGTCAACCAATCCTCCTTGGGAGCCTTAGCTGTGGCGCAGCACTCAGCGGCTGCAGCCTTATATTCTAAATCTGAAAATTTTGCTCTCATAGCCTTTAAATTGATTAGATGCCCAACTTCTTTAAGTAATCCTTCAAAGTCTCAAGAACATTGCTCTTCACGTTGATGAAGTTTGTGATGCCCTGAGCCTCGAGCTCTGCAGCACATGCAGGAGCACCAGCAACTACAAGGATAGCCTTGTCGCCCAAAAGCTCCTTAACACGTGGTGCTACTGTTGCGTAGTCGTCGTCAGAAGCACATACAACAACGATCTCTGCCTTAGAAGCCAATGCTGCCTCAACACCCTCCTCAACTGACTTGAAGAATGTGTTATCCTCAACACGGATACCTGCGCAAGCGAAGAAGTTGCATGAGAACTGAGCACGTGCACGTGCCATACCCAAAGTACCGCAAGTGAGCATGAATGCCTTAGGAGTCTTGCCTGAACGGTCAACGCTTAGGCGCATCTCTTCGAATGCCATAGCGCCACGGTAAGGAACCAATACGTTCTCCTCCTTAACCTCACGCTTAACCTTGCACTCGCAGATAGCTGCGTCAGCAACCTCTGTGAAGTTAGGATACTGGTTAGCGCCGAGCAAGATGAGGCGACGTGTAGCGATAGCCTTATCCTTAGCCTCAGCAGAAGCCTTAACACGTGATACTATGTAACCCTCCTTGAATGCAGCGATGTAGCCGCCCTTCTCCTCTATCTCACGGAACAATGTCCAAGCCTCTGAAGCGATGCTCTTAGTGAGCGACTCGATGTAGTAAGAACCACCTGCTGGGTCTACAACCTGATCGAAGTGTGACTCATGCTTCAACAAAAGCTGAGCGTTACGTGCGATGCGCTTTGAGAACTCAGTAGGAGCCTCGAAAGAGTAGTCGAATGGCAACACCTCCAAAGAGTGTACGCCAGCGATAGTTGCTGACATTGCCTCAGTAGTACCACGAAGCATGTTTACGTATGGATCGTAAACAGTCTGGTTCCAAGTAGATGTAACTGCGTGAGCAACCATCTTGCATGAGCAATCCTTAGCTGGAGCGTAAGCCTTAACGATGTTAGCCCAGAGCATACGTGCTGCACGGAACTTAGCCATCTCAAGGAAGTAGTTTGCAGTAACTGCAAATGTGAAGCGGATCTTGCGAGCTATCTCGTCGATAGTGAGGCCCTTCTCCATAAGCTTCACGAGGTACTCGTGAGCAGCAGAGAGAGTAAATGCAAGCTCCTCAACAATTGTTGAACCAGCGTTAGAGAATGTAGCACCCGATACGTTGATCACCTTCACACGCTTGTACTCAGCAGTAGCCTTTACAAGCTCAGCGATAACGTCGAAGCAGTTGCGCTCGTTCTCCTTGCAGCCGCAAGTGCCCTTAACAGAGAGCGACTTGATGATTGGGTCGATGCAGAAGTTAAGACGAAGCTCGTCCTTTGGCTCAGCAGCATACTTTGCCAAAACCTTCTTTGCAAGTGCAGCCAAAGCCTCAGCGTCAGAACCACAGAATGTAAGCTCAACAGCTGTAGGAACGATGTCCTTTAGGAGAGCATCAACATCTACCTCGCAAGCGCAAGCCTCGCAGAAGCAGAAACCGAGTGAGTCAACACCCGAGTTAAGGAGCTTCAAAGCCTCCTCGTTAGCCTCCTTAGCGCACTTTACAGAGATAGTCTGATGTACACGCCATGTGTTGTCCTTAGAGACACCACGTACGTAGGGGAACTCACCGGCCTCAGCACCGAGATACTCAACCTCTGCGAGGTTCTCAGCACGGTAGTATGGGCGTACGTTAAAGCCCTCACCGGTCTTCCATACCAACTTGCGCTCATAGTCAGCGCCCTTTAGGTCAGTTGTGATAACGGCCTCCCACTGCTCAGTAGATACTGGTGGGAACTCCGCGAACAACTTTTCTTTGGTATTAGCCATAGTTGTTTTAGATTTAATTGTTTTTAAGTGTGTGATATTTAATATCTTATGTTTTGCACGTCGGGGGATATAGCCTTTCGTGCACTCGCACAACGTGCGT
>JAZRAW010000082.1:0-2851 GCA_045634765.1 Alistipes sp. | reverse complement strand
AAGCCTAAACAAACATCATCAATACATCCATCAAACCCCAAACAAAAAAAGGAGCAAACCCGAAGGTCTGCTCCTTTCAATGTATTATAAACTAATCAGTTGAGACTAGTTCATTGCCTGCTGGATAGCTACTGCAATAGCCACAGTTGCACCTACCATAGGGTTGTTACCCATACCGAGGAAGCCCATCATCTCAACGTGTGCTGGAACTGATGAAGAGCCTGCGAACTGTGCGTCAGAGTGCATACGACCCATAGTGTCGGTCATACCGTATGATGCAGGACCTGCGCCCATATTATCTGGGTGCAAAGTACGGCCGGTACCACCACCTGAAGCTACAGAGAAGTACTTCTTACCTGCAAGAGTACGCTCCTTCTTGTAAGTACCTGCTACTGGGTGCTGGAAACGTGTAGGGTTAGTAGAGTTACCAGTGATTGATACATCTACGTCCTCCTTCCACATAACTGCTACACCCTCGCGAACATCGTCAACGCCATAGCAACGCACCTTTGAGCGAAGACCCTCTGAGTAAGAGATAGTCTCTACCTCGTGTACCTCACCTGTGTAGTAGTCGAACTCTGTGCGAACGTATGTAAAGCCGTTGATACGTGAGATAATCTTTGCAGCGTCCTTACCCAAACCGTTAAGGATAACGCGCAATGGGTTCTTACGTACGCGGTTAGCCATCTCTGCAATCTTGATAGCACCCTCAGCAGCTGCGAATGACTCGTGACCTGCAAGGAATGCGAAGCACTGTGTCTCCTCACGGAGAAGACGTGCAGCGAGGTTACCGTGGCCGATACCTACCTTACGGTCCTCAGCTACAGAACCATTGATACAGAATGCCTGAAGGCCCTCACCGATAGCCTCAGCAGCGTCAGCAGCGTTTGTGCAGCCCTTCTTAATTGCGATAGCAGCACCTACAACGTATGCCCACTTTGCGTTCTCGAAGCAGATAGGCTGTGTCTCCTCACACATCTTGTATGGATCGATACCCTTCTGGTCGCAGATAGCCTTTGCCTCCTCAATTGACTGAATACCATATTGTGCAAGCACAGCGTTGATCTTCTCGATTCTGCGCTCGTAGCTCTCAAATAATGCCATAATTCTCTAGAAATTTAATGGTTAATAACTCCGATTACTCGTGACGAGGATCGATATACTTAACAGCATCGTTGAAGCGACCATAAGAGCCCTTTGCCTTCTCCAATGCCTCTGCTGGCTCGATGCCCTTCTTGATGAAGTCCATCATCTTGCCGAGGTGTACGAACTCGTAACCGATAACCTCATCATTAGCGTCGAGAGCCATACGTGTGCAGTAACCCTCTGCCATCTCGAGGTAGCGAGTACCCTTAGCGTTAGTACCGAACATTGTACCTACCTGTGAACGAAGGCCCTTACCAAGATCCTCCAAAGATGCACCGATTACAAGGCCACCCTCCGAGAATGCTGACTGTGTACGACCGTAAACAATCTGCTTGAACAACTCGCGCATAGCAGTGTTGATAGCGTCGCAAACAAGGTCAGTGTTCAAAGCCTCGAGGATAGTCTTACCTGGGAGAATCTCCGAAGCCATAGCTGCAGAGTGAGTCATACCAGAGCAACCGATAGTCTCTACCAATGCCTCCTCGATGATACCATCCTTAACGTTGAGTGTAAGCTTGCACGCACCCTGCTGTGGAGCGCACCAACCAATACCGTGGGTAAGACCAGAGATATCCTTAATCTCCTTTGCGCGTACCCATTTTCCCTCCTCTGGGATAGGTGCAGACTCGTGGTTAGCACCCTTCTTCACGCAGCACATCTGCTGAACTTCGTGTGAGTAAATCATAGTCTTAATAGTTTTAATTTATTGTATATCAATACTTATTTCAGAATAATTAATTCGCCAAATCACGCAACTTATGAACAACGAATTTTCTTCTTGCACAAATCGTGACAAAGGTACGAAAACTTAACGGAATTATCAATTATGAATTCATAATTTTTTTTAAAAATTCCGCTTTATTTGCCCTCACGCAGGAACTCTGATTGCAAGAATAGGCGTATCGAGGTATCGACAACGTTGCAATCGTAAGACTTCGTACGCTCGCAATCAAGCTCCTCCCACGTGCAGATACAGCGGTGCAACTTATGCTGAATATCGGTACTCTCCGAAGGCGAGAATCCACGAAGCTCGTGCGATGCCACCCAACGCTGATGCTCCGTAATGGCGAGGTTCAAAAGGAGTGTTTTATACGCCTCGCCACGCTCCTTGTTAAGACTGCCATTATACCCTATCGTCTCTTTGTCGCGCGTTGCTACGATATCACTAAGCTCCTCAAGAAGAGAGCGATACGCCTTTGCGCGTCGTTCACACTCCTGGCGTATCTCCGTCTCGGTAGCGGGAATTAATACGATAGTTTGCAGTGCCTCTTTCTGCGCCTGTTTTTTGGCCTTTTTGAGTAGCGCCTCGCTCTCGGGAGTTGGCTTCGCATCATACTCCTTCTTCGGTTCCGCAATAGCCCTCTCGATATACTCCTTGCGCTCGGCAATAACTCTCTGCTCGCGTTCTGCGGCCAACTCCGCAGCGACACTACTCCATAGCTCCTCAAAAGAGAAGGCACGAATACCCATCAGCGCCATCTTGGTATTGATATGGAGGGTATTAGAAGTATTCTCGCCAATCCTACGCACCATATCGTCGATAATCACGAAGCGCGACAACCCCTCCAACTGCTTCAGCGCTATGCTCTGTGCCGAGAAGCTTTTTCTCCACAAGGCCTTAATATTGTCGGGCGTAAGACTCTTGGCACTATCCGAGCCATTCTCATAGATGTAGTGGTATTGCTGCGCCCTTGAGAGTACGAAA
>JAZRAW010000081.1:0-17852 GCA_045634765.1 Alistipes sp. | reverse complement strand
TTCGCCGAGCGAAAGTATCTGCACTATTCTCTCAACAAATTGGCTTGCCCTCAAAATGCTCATTTACGCTTTAGTAAACTCCGCTTTTTCGGGCTTCGCAAGCCTAAAACTACATCTTTTTATTCACTCTCTTAGGTTATGGGGACTGGCTAAACTTTTTAGTCAGCCCCCTCGTCTACAAGTATATGATGCAGAAAATCTTTGGGTTGTTGGACTAAAATCACAATTTTATTTCTACTTTTGTACCATAAAATGTCAAAAAAAGGTCAAAAGTGGTGCGTTTCTTGATATTCCTGTCGCTCTTCATGGCATTAGCTTCAGCAAGTGCTATTGCCTCTTTGCGCACCATAGTTGATACTGGGGACATGCAAATCCCCCCCCCCGCAACATATTGATACTTTGAACGATAATGCGGAGACAGTGGGCAAAAGAGTCAATTGGTGGCAGGAGAATCAAACACCCTCAACACGCTTTCGTCCAAGGCAACTTATTGCCCCCGTGTCGTTAATTACCATAGGTGCATTGGGTGTTGGCGAGAATGCCCCTCTGCGCAGTGTTAGCGTCTCGGTGAATGATCAGTTTCGCGCGTGGTCGAGAGGCAAAAGATTGCGCTTCGATGATTATATCCAATATCTTCCTGTTGGTCTATACCTTACGCTCGACTATATGGGTGTGCCCGCAAAACACTCACTTGGAGAGCGTGCGGCTGTTGCTACGGTGACATATATATCTGTTATAGCATTTACGCAAAGTGTGAAATATACGGTGTGTGAACCACGCCCCTTTTCTGGTACGCGCAACTCATTCCCGTCGGGACACACAACAACAGCCTTCGCTGGTGCCGAACTTGTGCGCTCGGAGTATGGCTGGGGTGCGGGACTTGGCGCCTATCTAATTGCCACAACGGTGGGTGTGATGCGTATGTATAACGGTCGTCATTGGTTCAACGATGTGGTGGCTGGTGCTGGTTTTGGTATACTCTCGGCACGCATAGGCTACTGGATGTTGCCGTTGAGTCGTCATATATTCAAAATCCCTCGTAGTGGTCAAGCGCTCGTCGCTACACCTATCTATGATGTTAACACCCGCGCGATAGGTGTCTCATGCGCGGTACAATTCTAATTGGTATTTTTTTTAGAAGCTAAGGGCTTTTTGAGGTTGTATCTTTGTGGCGTATAATAACCTTAAGAGCCTATGAGAAAGATTATGTTTTGGACGGTCGTTGCCGCCCTATCTGCATTTGTTGTCTCAATCTTCATTATCACAAATCTGATTGAGGAGAATAGACGTTTGAGAAGCAATGAGCACGCCCTTATGGCGGATGTGGAGTTTTATCGTACTGAGAACGGAAGGTCAGTCGCTTCGGTTGAGGCTTTGGAACTTGAGATTCTGGAGTTTAGAGAGCAGCATGAACGTGATGTGCGTCAGATTGAGTCGTTAGGTGTGCGCCTCAGGCGTGCCGAGAGTTATGCTAAGAGTGTTGCTGTTACGACACTTGTTGATACCGTGGTGATGCGAGACACGGTTATTTTGTACGATACCGTTTCTATGCCTGTGCGTCACTTTGTGGGTTGTGATGCTTGGAGTAGGGTAGAGGGTATACTCTTTGGTGACTCGCTGCGTTATGCTGTACGCACCATCGACACTCTGCATCAGGTTGTACACCGCGTGCCGCACAAATTCTTGTTTATCCCCTATGGCACAAAGGCGATACGTCAGGAGGTGTGGTCGTCGAATCCCAACACGCAGTTAGTATATACGGAGTATATCGAGTTGCCGAAGCGTAGGAAGCAGAGATAGAATAAATTAGGGAGTTTAGAGAATTTAGTGAAGTTAAGGATATCAGATAAGCCTCTTCAACTACCGCAAACATTCTTGTCTCCTCTCAAAATAATAGCGAAAATTATTTAGAGATTACGAACTTTTTATTATCTTTGTATGGAATTGCGGAATACGCAGTTTTGTCTTGATGGCATTTAGACTATTGCTTACTCAGTAAAACGACCAAAATTTACACACAGCAATAGGCACGATAAATGTCCACGCCTTTGGCGTGGGTTGTGCTTATGTGTGTATGGGTACTTGGTCGTCCCTTCTGAGAATAAGTACTCCCACGCTTCTCTTTTTTGGTTAGGTGGTTGCCATCTGCAGCAACGATTTTTTGTCTAACTTAAATAACAACAACTATGAAGAAATTTTTGGTAATTGTGGTTGCTATGGTGCTTTGTTCATCAGCAGCTTTTGCACAGCAGAAGGGTGATAAGTACATCGGTGGTTCGGCAGGTGTAGTGGTTCAGTCACTTGGTATTGATGGTGAAAGTGCTGCCGCAGCAGGATTTGGTATTCAGCCTGAGTTCGGCTACTTTGTAGCAGATAGACTCAAGGTGGGTGCAAGTTTGGGTTATGGTATTGATAGTGGTATACACACCTTCACGCTTATGCCAAATATCTCGTACTATGCTCGTTTGTGTGATGGTTTATATTATACTCCAGGTATCGAGTTAGGTTTGGCATTGGGTGCATCAGATGGCTATGTATTGCCTGGTTTTGGCTTGGCTGCACACCTCTTTACTCTTGAGTTTAGACCAACTGAACATTTTGGTTTTAGTGCGAACTTGTTATCTCTAAACTTTGTGGCGCTTACAAGCGGTGGTGCTACTGCAAGTATGGTAAACTTCAACCTTGGCATGAATCCTACCGTCGGATTTAAGTACTACTTCTAAAATAAGATAAATGTATGTTTATGGGGCTGTCATCGCAGCCCCATTTTTTATATCCTACCAATAGGAAATGTCATTCTGAACGTAGTGAAGAATCTCCTACGCGACATTACACCATCAATGTTGTCGATTGTCGGCTTCGAGGAAATCCTTCGCTCTCGCTCGGGATGACATTGCCACGGCCTTTCCTGCGAGTCTGGCGGCTCTATGTTGGGCGGGCTGTGCCCTTGAATAGCATAGAAGCGAAGCGCCACTACGCCACACATCCCAAACAACAAAGGGCCACCCATAGGGTAGCCCTTTTGCATATTACATTAGCGCGAAGCCTACTTCTTAAGACCCATCTGGTCGATGAGAGCCTTAGTCTTAGGCTTGTGGCCGCGGAAGTTCTTATAGAGAGTCATAGGATGCTCGTGAGCACCGCGCTCCAATACCTCGTGGCGGAACTTGCTTGCAACCTTCTCAGAGAAGATACCCTCCTTGCTGAAGTATGAGTATGCATCTGCTGCGAGCACCTCTGCCCACTTATAACCATAGTAGCCTGATGCGTAACCGCCGCTGAAGACGTGAGTGAAGGCTGTCTGCATCGCTGTACCCTCAACAGTGGGGAGCACCTGAGTAGGAGCAATTGCACGTCTCTCGAACTCAAGAATGTCACCTGTGTATGGCTCAGTGATAGTGTGCCATGCCATATCAAGCATACCGAATGAGAGCTGACGCACGTTGTAGTATGCTGCGAGGTAGTTCTTTGAAGCTACGAGCTTGTCAACGAGCTCTGCAGGCATAGGCTCACCTGTGATGTAGTGCTTAGCCCAAAGGTCGAGATACTCCTTCTCTGTAGCCCAGTTCTCCATAATCTGTGATGGAAGCTCAACGAAGTCGCGCATTACAGATGTGCCGTTGATAGACTCATACTTACCGTGTGCGAGGATGCCGTGAAGACCGTGGCCAAACTCGTGGAGGAAGGTAGTGAACTCATCAAATGTAAGCAATGAAGGTGTGTTGCCTGTAGGCTTAGTGAAGTTCATAACGAGCTGTACCAATGGGCGCTGCTCCTCACCATCCTTAACCTTTACACCACGGAACTCTGTCATCCATGCACCCTGACGCTTAGACTCGCGGGGGAAGAAGTCGAGATAGAGGATAGCCATAAGCTCGCCACTGTTGTCGCGAACCTCGTATACGCTTGCCTCCTCGTGGTATGTCTCGATGTTGTCTACCTCGGTGAATGTGAGACCATAGAGGCGACCTGCAAGCATGAAGACTGCATCCTTAACATTCTCAAGCTGCAAGTATGGCTTAATCTGCTCATCGTTGAATGAGTACATAGCCTCCTTGTACTTCTCGTTGTAGTAGCTGAAGTCCCAAGGCATAAGCTCGCCCTCAAAGCCGAGTGAGTGTGCATAGGCTGTGATGTTCTCGACATCCTTCTTTGCGTAGCTCAAGGTAGCCTTGTTAAGCTCTGCGAGGAAACCGTTAACGGTCTTTGTGCTCTCTGCCATGCGGTCCTCCAAAACGTAGTCTGCATAGCAGTCGTAGCCGAGGAGGTTAGCAATGTTGAGGCGAAGCTCTGCAATGCGACGGATAATCTCCTGGTTGTCGAACTCACCGCCAAGGCCTCGTGTGTTGTATGCACGATAGAGAATCTCCTTGATGTCACGCTGTGTAGAGTATGTCATGAAGGGACCATAGCTTGGTGCATCGAGAGTAACGGTCCAACCCTCCTGGCCGCGTGCAGCAGCCTCAGCTGCCATACCCTCTTTAACGAAGTCGGGCAACTCAGCAACCTTTGCGGGGTCTGTGATGTTGTAAGAGAAGGCGTTGGTTGCAGCCAAAGCGTTCTGACCAAACTGAAGAGTGAGCTGTGAAAGCTCTGAAGAGTATGCACGATAGAGCTCTCGTGCCTCGCCCTCGAGCAAAGCGCCTGAGCGTGCAAAGCCCTTGTAGGTATCCTCAAGGAGAGCCATATCCTCCTGGTCGAGCTTAAGCTTCTTGCGCTGGTCGTAGACAGTCTTAACGCGAGCAAAAAGTGCGGGGTTGAGCGAGATGTCATTCGCAAGCTCAGTGAGCTTAGGAGTGATGTTCAACGCAATCTGCTGCATCTCGGGAGATGTAACGCAGTTGTTGAGTACGAAGAATACGCCAGTAATGCGGCCGAGCAACTCGCCAGAGTTAGCCATAGCAACGATGGTATTCTCGAATGTAGGTGCCTCGGGGTTGTTTACGATAGCGTCAATCTCGGCGCGGTTAAGCTCAATAGCGTAGTCGATAGCGGGCTCGTAGTGTGCAAGCTCAATCTCCGAGAAGGGAGGTGTCTGGTATGGAGTGTTCCACTCCTCAACCAATGGATTACCCTTGAGTGACTCGGGCATCTCAACAAGTGGCTTATCGCCACACGTCGACATAACTGTCAATGCTGACATAATAAGTGCGGTTGTTGTCATAGATGGGTTTATAATTTAATTTATATTAAGAATTTGTTATCCTTATTCGTCACGAAAGGTTACTTTCTAATCGATGGCTTAATAGGGGTCTTGGGTGCCTGACCAGGCTTTGGTGCCGAGAAGTCACCCGCAGGAACAATCACAGGGCTCTCCAACTCCTCAGTCTCTATCTCCTCGATAGGCTCTGGCTCGTTCCAAAGACCGCGTGCGCGAAGCATAGGCATCTTGTCGGGGTCAGCACCGCGGAATGTGCGATACATCTCCATGCCTGGACGCTGGCCACCCTGTGCCAAGAGGTCGTAGCGGAAGCTGTGTGCGAGATCCTTGTCGCAGATGTCGTGGCTCGACTTGAAGGCCTCGAAAGCATCCTTGTCCAACACCTCAGCCCAAAGGTAGAAGTAGTAACCTGAAGAGTAACCGCCCGCAAAGATGTGTGCGAAGTATGTGTAGCGGTAGCGAGGTGCAATCTGCTCGATAAGACCACGCTTTGAGAGGTTGTACGACTCAAATGCGTTTACATCGAGGTCGATAGGCTGCTCAAGGCTGTGAATATCGAGGTCGATGAGTGCTGCTGCCGCAAGCTCTGTAGTTGAGAAGCCCTGATTGAAGAGCGAAGCACGCTGAATCTTCTGGATAAGATTGTCGGGGATAACCTCACCTGTGCGGTAGTGTGTAGCATAGACCTTGAGAATCTCGGGGTGGAATGCCCAGTTCTCCATAATCTGAGATGGAAGCTCCACGAAGTCGCCCTCAACCTCCGAAAGACCGCGGTAGCGAACATCTGCAAAGAGGCAGTGTAGTGCGTGACCAAACTCGTGGAACATAGTCTCAGCCTCGTCGAATGTGAGGAGTGATGGGGTGTCGCCAGTTGGTGGTGTGAAGTTGCAAACGATGCCAACAACGGGAGCCTTGCGCTCGCCATCGACATAACGCTGCTCTACGAAGTTGCCACACCATGCGCCACCACTCTTCTCCTTGCGTGGGTGGGGGTCGATGTAGAGCACACCGAGGTGTGTCTGGTCATGGTCGAGAACCTGATATACGGTGCACTCCTTGTGGTAGCGGGGTGCTGTGATAGGACGGAAGGTCACACCATAGAGGCGGTTTGCGAGGTAGAACATACCCTCACGAACGTTGTCCAATGAGAGGTAGGGGCGTACAGCCTCCTCATCAAGCTGATACTTCTGCTTGCGTACCTTCTCGGCGTAGTACCACCAATCAGACATCTCGAAAGTCTCGCCAGGATAATCTTTCTCGAACATAATCTTCATATCCTGCAACTCGCGCTGTGCAGACTCCACTGCGGGGAAGAAGATCTCCTCCAAAAGCTCGTATGCAGCCTCGGGAGTACCAGCCATCTGGTCAGCAGTGACGTATGCAGCGTAAGAGTCATATCCCAAAAGGTGGGCCTTCTCGATGCGAAGAGCTGTCATCTTCTCGACAATCTCCTTGTTGTCGTGAGCATTGTCGTTGTTACAACGCATGAGGTAGCCGTTGTAGATCTCACGACGAAGGTCGCGGTTCGATGAGTAGGTTAGGAATGGGAGCATGCTTGGCTTGTCGAGGGTGAAGAGGTAACCCGACATGCCGGCTGCCTCGGCTGCCTCACGAGCCTGTGCCTTAACACCCTCGGGTAGCTCTGCCACCTGGTTAGCCTCAAGGTGGAGGGTGAATGCGCTATTCTCAGCAAGAAGGTTCTTGTTGAAGTCTACGCTTAGCATTGCCAACTCGGCGTTAATCTGCTTGAGGCGCTCCTTAGCCTCGCCCTCGAGAAGTGCGCCTGAGCGAACAAACTCGTTGTATGTCTTCTCTACGAGGCGCAACTGCACAGCGTCAAGGCCGAGCGTATTGCGCTGGTCGTAAACCGCCTTTACACGCTTGAAGAGTGCATCGTTGAGCATGATGCTGTTGAAGTGTTCCTCGAGTATGGGAGTCATCTTGTCCTGCACCTTCTCCATCTCGGGTGTGAGGTCTGAAGATGAGAGCATGCCAAAGATAAGACCAATCTCAGAGAGGCGGATGCCTGCGTTGTCGAGAGCCACGATGGTGTTCTCGAATGTGGGCTCCTCGTCCGATGCTACGATGGCATCAATCTCAGCCTTGTGTTCGGCGATAGCCACCTCGAAAGCTGGCGCGAAGTGCTCGGCCTTAATCTTGTCGAATGGAGGGATGCCATACTCTGTTGTCCACTCCTCCAAGAGAGGGTTAGTCTCATCGGCCACAACCTCTTTGGTGCATGAATAGTTCATTGTCATAACACACAATAGTGATGATAATAGCAAAATACGTTTCATCTATGATATTTTTTAATTAACTTTGCAAAGTTAAAAAAATTATTGACCAATGCAACTATTTTATGCCCCAGAAATTTCACTTCCTCGTTACACGCTTAACGAAGAGGAGTCAAAACACTGCATCAGAGTGCTCAGAATGACCATAGGAGATGAACTCCATATAACCGATGGAAAAGGTAATATGCATCGCTGTAAAGTGGTCAGTGACAATGTGAAACGCTGCGAAGTTGAGGTCGTGGAGACAATCCCTGAGTATGAACCAATGACCTATGGTTTGACCATGTGTGTTGCGCCTACAAAAATTATTGATCGTTTTGAGTGGTTTTTGGAAAAAGCTACCGAAATTGGTGTTTCGGAGGTCTATCCTTTGGAGTGTGACCATAGTGAGCGAAGACAGATAAAGCATGAGCGTGAGGAGAAAGTTATCACCGCTGCGGTGAAACAATCGCTCAAAGCATACCATCCAAAACTCCATGAATTGACCTCTGTGCGCGACATCATAAAGATGGATTTTGAGGGCGAAAAGTACATTGCGCATTGCGATAGTGAGTTCGGTGAGCGCCCATATCTTGGAAAAATGGTGAAAAAAGGTGCTAATACACTAATTTTAATTGGTCCAGAGGGTGATTTTTCAAAAGAAGAGATTAACTTTGCGCTCCAAAATGGATTTAAGGCAATCTCTCTCGGTCGCGAACGTCTTCGTACCGAGACGGCTGCCGTTGTTGCTACCACCGTCGTGGCAACCATTAATAAGCTGTAACCCAATACGAAATAAATAGTATTATGTATTTGTACTCACTTCTTGTAGCGATGCTTATCGTTCTTGTCGTCTTCCTTGTGCCGAAGCGGTATAAGGTGTGGGTGGCGACGGGCGTGGTGTCGCTTGTTGCACTTGCTGCCATAACTGTTGCTGTTATGGCGTTTATGGGACAGACTGTTGAGCTTGTGAGGTTTGCAACCCCATTCTTTGGCGAGGAACACCTCGCTATAGATAAGCTCTCGGCACTTATGCTCATTATCATCTCGGTGGCGTCGGTAGCTACCGTACTCTACTCGCGAGGTTATGTGGGTGGATATCTTCAGCGCTACCCCGAGGCTCACATCTCGATACACTACACAGCGTTGATAACCCTTGTGGTGTCGATGATGCTTGTTGTGATATCGAGCGGAGGCTTCTCGTTCCTCTTTGCATGGGAGCTTATGACCATCGCGTCGTTCATCCTCATACTCTTTGAGGCGGAGCGCCAGGAGGTGCGCCGTGCTGCGCTTAACTACTTGGTTATGATGCATATCGGCTTCTTGTTCTTGGTCGTGGGCTTCGTTATGCTCTTCAATGTGACGGGCAGCGCAAACTTCGCGGCTATCAACGCATACTATGAGCATGCCAACCTCTTGCCACTCTTTGTTGTACTCTTCGTAGGTTTTGGCATGAAGGCGGGTCTATTCCCAATGCATATATGGTTGCCTGAGGCTCACCCCGCAGCACCATCACACGTCTCGGCTATCATGTCGGGAGTGATGATTAAGACTGGTGTCTACGGTATTATCCGTATCATGCAGGTTGAGAACCTTGAGGGTGATATGCTCTACACCATTGGTTTGATAGTGCTTGTGTCGGGTGCGATTACAGGTCTTTGGGGCGTCATATTTGCGGCTATGCAGAACGATATCAAGCGTCTGTTGGCATACTCAAGTATCGAGAACGTGGGTGTCATCCTCATAGGTTTAGGAATCGCAGCTGTAGGCTACGCTTCAGGTGATGGCGATGTTGGTCCTTTGGTGGGTATGTGTGGCATGTGTGGTGCATTGTTGCACTTGGTTAACCACTCGCTATTTAAGACCATGCTCTTCTTTAGTGCGGGTAACATCTACTCGAAGATGCACACCACAGCGATGAATGAGATGGGAGGTTTGGCGAAGCATATGCCTATTACGGCTATCATGATGCTCTTCGCTACGGTGGCTATTTGTGCTCTACCACCACTCAATGGCTTTGTATCGGAGTTGCTCATATACATCGGTATGTTTAATGGCGTTAGTAGTGCTGATGAGGTGCTCTACGCAGTTGCGGGCATTATCGTACTCTCGCTTATCGGTGGTATCGTGGTGCTTGCATTCTCGAAGCTCTATAGCGTTGTCTTTCTTGGTTCGCCTCGTTCACACCATGTTGCGGAGTGTACAGAGGTTGACAATCAGCGAATTGTTGCCACATGCATACCTGCGGCATTTATCCTCATGATTGGTCTTGCCCCCCAGTTTATAATTATGCCTATTGCACGCGTTGCAGAGGAGATAACTAATAGCGACCACTCGATTGCTGTTAAGCACTTTGCATCTACGCTTGAGGCGTTGAGCTATGTGGGCATTGCGTTTATTGCAGTAGCAGCATTACTCTATGTCGTTAAGCGTCGTGCGCAGCGTAACCGTGTCGTAACCGAGGGTCCAACGTGGGGTTGTGGCTTTACGGCTGTTAACACACGAATGCAGTATACTGGTGAGTCATTCTCGGAGGGTCTTGAGAGCATTGGCAAGCCTTTGATGAAGAATACGGTGGATGGCCGTGCGGTGGATAAGAACGAGATCTTCCCCATGCCTCACCGCTATCGTATTCGCCATAAGGATAAGGTTGACTCGTTGTTGGGTCGCTGGTGGGTGCAGATGATGCACCGCATCAATGAGTATGTAATGCGTCTGCGTACTGGTAAGGTAAACAGCTACATCACATTCGCTCTCTTGTTCTTTGTCGTAGTGCTCATCTTGACACTGTGCGGTGTTCTCTAACCCTAATTACTGATTGCTATGTTGATTAAACTACTTAATACACTATTGATGGTTGTCGTAGCACTCTCTATTACGGGTGTTATCAACCGTACGCGCGCCGTGCTTGCAGGTCGTCGTGGCACACGCTTCTTGCAGCACATCTACAACGTGCGTCTACTACTGCGTAAGGGTGCTGTCTACTCTGGGACAACAACCATACTCTTCCGCATTGCACCTTGTGTCTACCTCGGTGCAGCAATTATGGCATTCCTATTTATCCCCATCGCCAATCTCGAACCTCTGTTGTCGTTCCATGGCGATATAATCTTGGTAGCCTATTTGTTGGCATTCTCGCGCTTTGCACTTATCTTGGCTGCAATGGATACAGGCAGCTCGTTCGAGGGTATGGGTGCTGCGCGTGAGGCACTCTATGGCGCTCTTGTGGAGCCTGCGCTGATGATGGGTCTTGCTACGTTGGCACTCTTCTGTGGTGACTCGTCGTTTGCTGCCATCTTCTCACATGGCCAGGTGCTCGATGTAAACTTTACGGTGGTACTTCTGCTTGTGGCATACATCTTCGTGATGATTATGTTCATAGAGGGTGGTCGTGTGCCAGTGGATGATCCTAAGACCCACCTTGAGCTTACGATGATTCACGAGGTTATGTGCCTCGATTACTCGGGCGTGGACCTTGCGATGATTCAGATTGCTGGTTGGCTTAAGAACTCTATCTTCGCTGTTATCGCCGCAAATGCTGTGTCGGCGGTGTTGTGCTTCCATTGGGAGTTTGCAGCCCCTTTGGCGATTCTCGGTGCAGGTATCTCGGTGGGTGTTGTGGAGTCGTTGCGTGCGCGTAACAAACTCTCTCGCAATACCACCTACATCCTCACAATCTCGGCACTCTCGGCACTGGTACTTCTTGTCGGATTCTTGCTCATACAGGATATTAACATATAGTAAGTTATGATACTATCACTCATCATATTGTATATTCTATCGCTCATCTATTTGTCGATGGCCGATAGATTCCGTTCGCATACCACGATACTTGCACTACAGGGTCTGCTACTCTTCGGTATCGCCATGGCGCGTTTGCACGATTTCCACCCCGTTGAGATGGGATTCATCATTGTTGAGACCTTAGTATTTAAGGCTATCGTCATACCAGTGATTCTCATGCAGGTCATTCGCAAGACAAAGATTAACCGCATCACAAGCTCTTCTACGCAGTTCGGTTCGTTGGTTATGTCTATCGTGGCACTTGTGGCGAGCTGCACAATTACCTATTATATGCAGAACAACGATGCTGATACCATCTCGTTTGGCGTTGCTCTCTATGCGTTGCTCTCGGGACTTATCCTCATTGTGATGCGTAAGCGTGTCTTTGCCCACCTTGTCGGCTTCCTTGTTATCGAGAATGGTGTCTTTTTGTTCTCGATGGCTATCGGTGTGGAGCTGCCCATGCTTATCAACCTCGCTATTATGCTCGATATCTTGATATCTATCCTTGTGCTCGGTATGTTCTTGCAGCGCATGGACAACGACATGAATACGGATGAGAGCGATGCACTAACCTCTATTAAAGACTAACGCCCATGCTTACATATCTAATTATATCGGTTGTTCTTGCGGTGTTGCCCCTCGTGGTGCGCACCGAGCGTATGACAAACGTCATCGCTACGCTCTTCTTCCTCGTTCAGGTTGCGGGCATAGCACTTGCTATTGGCTTGGGCAAGGTCGATGCCGTATTGTTGAACATTTTCCGCGCCGACAACATGGCGTTGCTCTTCCATGCTCTTATGACAGTGGTGTTGGGCTTTTCGCTCATACACTCGTCGTCATACCTCAAGGCCGAGAACGTCACAACGCGCTCATATAAGACATACTATACGCTGCTTATGCTCCTTGCCGTGGCTATCACATGTGTCTACTACTCGGACAACATCGCCATGACATGGGTATTCCTTGAGGCTACAACAATCTGCTCGGCGGGTATCATCTACCACCGCGAGTTCAAGCAGTCGTTGGAGGCAACATGGAAGTATGTCTTTGTCTGCTCTACAGGTATCGCCATGGCATACCTCGGCATCATGCTCCTCGCTACAGTGGCACACCATGGCGCTTTGGACTACGCATCGTTGAAGGAGGCTATCGTTGCGGGTGACCCCCTCTACCTCAAGGTCGCATTCTTGCTTATGATAGTGGGTTACAGCTGTAAGATGGAGATATTCCCACTCTACACTGTAGGTGTCGATGCAAACTACGCTGCTCCCGCCCCCGCTTCGGCATTTATATCTACAGCGCTTGTTAACGCAGGCTTTGTCTCTATAATGCGAATATATACGCTCTATGCATACGCGGGTGACGTCTTTGTATGGGCGCGCCACGTCTTGATTCTTATCGGAGTCTTGTCGTTGGCAGTGGGTGCTATGTTCTTGCGCCGTGCGAACAACTACAAACGATTCTTGTCGTACTCTACCGTTGAGAATATGGGTATCGTGGCTATAGGTCTCGGTATTGGTGGCGTGGCTCTTTGGGCTGCGGTGTTCCATGTCGTATGCCACACCTTTGTCAAGAGTTCGATGTTCTTCCATGTGGGTATCATGCGCCATATATACGATAGCTATAGCATCAACCGTATAGGTAACTACATTAACATCAACCGTGTGGGTGCTGTCGGCTTTATCGTGGGTACGCTCGTTCTCTTGGCATTCCCACCATCGCCACTCTTTATCTCGGAGGTTATGATATTCTCGGAGATTGTATCGGTTGAGAAGTGGTGGTTGCTTGTGTTGATGCTCGTGTTGATGTGCGTTGTGCTCTACTCAATCTGGTCTCGCTCACTACGCCTTAGCTACCACTCAAACCAGGATGAGTTGCACCTCTCGGCCGTAAATCGCCGTTTGTCGTACATCGCATCGTTGCCTCTGGTTATAGCCATCGTGCTTGGCCTATGGCAGCCTAAGGTGCTTGATGAGGCTATAGATGCCATCATCGCTCATGAAGTTGTGGCTAAGGAGGTTGCGGTTGAGGATGCTGATGTAACGATGCCTTTGGAGGAGGATGCTCCGATAATTGGTGTTGACGATGTTGAGGTAGAGGATAGCAGTAATGAATTAACAGACGAAAAACTCGATAACGATGGAGATGTTTTATAGAACCACAAATACAGCCTCGGCGGTAGCTATTGCCGACATCCCCGTTGTGGAGTACGAGGCGCTATATAACGACCTTAAGGAGCGTATGACCGATGTTCGCTACCATGTTGCACACTACTTCGCAACGGAGCATGAGGCGGGTCTTAAGTTCTACATGATTTTGCTCGACGACGAGGCGGGTGAGGTGCTCATAACCTCGTTCGTGCCTGACTACTACGCCGAGGGTCTTGCATCGCTCACTGCCGTGCATCAGCAGTTCCACCCCTTCGAGCGCGAGATTTTCGAGCTCTATGCTGTGCCCTTCGATGGCCATCCATGGCTCAAGCCCTTGCGCTTCTCGTTCGACCGCCGCGATAAGGAGTCGACAATGGAGAGCTACCCATTCTATTCTATCGAGGGTGAGGAGCTTCACGAGGTTAACGTAGGTCCTATCCATGCGGGTATCATCGAGCCAGGAGCCTTCCGCTTCATCTGTGACGGTGAACAGGTGCTCCACCTCGAAATAGCTCTCGGCTATCAGCACCGTGGCGTGGAGAGCGAGATGGTGCGCAACGACAACCGCTTGCGCCAGACGCTTATTGCAGAGTCTATAGCAGGAGATACTGCCGTAGGTCATGCCACAGCATATGCCGAGCTTATTGAGAAGCTCGCGGGTACGGACATCGGTGACGACTTGAAGCGCGAGCGCCTTGTAGCCATCGAGCTTGAGCGTATCGCTATGCACCTCGCCGACACTGGTGCTTTGGCTACCGACATCGGCTTCCAGCTCTACCAGGTAGCGTGTGAAGCATTGCGTACTGTTGTCATCAACACTACGCAGGCATGGTGTGGTAACCGCTTTGGCAAGAGTGTCATTCGCCCTTGTGGCTCAAACTTCCCACTCACCGAGGCAAAGATTGAGACCATCCGCAAGAATATCGCCGATGTGCGCCGCCGCTATAACGAGGTGCGCGAGGATATCCTCGAGGCGCAGACATTGCTTGTGCGTTTCGAGCAGTGTGGCTTGGTATCGAAGCAGGAGATGACAACAATAGGTGGTGTAGGTCAGGCTGCGCGTGCGAGTGGCCTAAAGCGCGATATTCGTGCCACACACCCCTCTGGCTTCTATGCTGAGGCCTTCAGCCATACCCCAATCCTCTATAACGATGGTGATGTGATGTCGCGCCTTTCAACACGCATGGATGAGGTATTGCAGAGTATCGACTACATCGAGCGAGTGCTTGCCGACTACAAACCTTCGCAGCATATCTCAGCCCCCGACTACAATGCACCCCTCAAGGCTGATGCTTTGTCGTTCTCGCTTGTCGAGGGATGGCGTGGTGAGATTTGCCATGTAGCACTCACAGCGAGTGATGGTAACATCGTGAAGTACAAGGTTAAGGATCCAAGTGTTCACAACTGGCTCGGCCTTGCTATCGCGGTCCGCTCGGAGGGTATCTCTGATTTCCCCATCAACAACAAGAGTTTTAACCTGTCGTACTGTGGTCACGACTTGTAGTGATTGCACGAAATAGAAAATATTGAGTTATGCTATTTGGAAAACTTAGAATCCTGCGCAGTCATGGCAGGCAGTATATACCAAACCTTGATAAGGTGACCCTCACGGAGGAGTTTCGTGGCTTCCCCATGCTTACTATCACTGAAGATAAGGGTGATGTAGAGCGTGCTGCGGCAGTATGCCCCACACGCGCCATCACTACCTCGCCCCTAACACTTGATATGGGTAAGTGCCTCTTCTGTGGTGAGTGTCAACGCATTGCACCCAAGAACATACGCTTCACTAACGAGCACCGCCTTGCTGCAACACGCCGCGAGGACCTCATAGTGATGGCGGGTCAAACAAAGCCCTGCTTTACAAAGGATGCCGTGCGCCCCGAGATAGCAAAGTACTTCGGTAAGACCCTACAGCTTCGTGAGGTCTCTGCTGGTGGCGATGCCTCAGTGGAGATGGAGCTTAACGCCACAGGTAATGTAAACTTCGACTTCGGCCGTTATGGCGTTGGCTTTACAGCCTCACCTCGCCACGCCGATGGTCTTGTCCTCACAGGCCCTATATCTGAGAATATGGCGGAGGCTCTCGACATCTGCTATAACTCTATCGCCGAGCCTAAGATTTTGGTTGTGTGTGGCTCCGAGGCTATCTCTGGTGGTCTCTATGCCGATAGCCCCGCTGTCGACCGCAGCTTCCTTGATAAGTATCATGTCGACCTATGGCTCCCCGGTGCCCCCACACACCCTCTATGTTTTATTGATGGTATTACCAAACTCCGCAAGTAATTTGCTAATATAAGGCAGACATCTACTGCCGCTAACAAAAAGTGCCACCAATGGGACGTACGTCAAGTACTACCCATCGGTGGCATTTTTGCCGAGCGTTGTATCTGCAGCCTTCTATTAGCAAATTTTTGCCTAAGCTGGAATCTGCGGCATATCCCTAAAAGTAGACCTCTCAAGACTGTACTATTTGTACTATCCTTGAGTGGTCTCTTTTGCGATGCACCACATCTCACAGCTTCTGACAAGAAACAATAGCGAACATAAATTCATCTAAAACCTGATGTACGTCAAGTACTACCCATCGGTGGCATTTTTGCCGAGCGTTGTATCTGCAGCCTTCTATTAGCAAATTTATTACCCACATCTCACGACTTCTGACAAGAAACTATATGGTGTGATGGTGGGGTGTATACAACGACCATTAAAAAAATAAGGGGATGACTAAAACGTAATTTAGCCATCCCAACTCTTTATTCAGCCTTCTACTATTTTTGCCGACGTCTATTTCTTGTGGCCTGGTCCTTCGGGGAACCAACCCTTATCAACACGCTTCTTCTGATGGATTACCTCTAATATGCTCCAGAACGACGAGAAGGCCGTTACGCCAAGGATGGTAGATACAATAAGGTCTTTAACTACAATCGACAACGCGCAAAATATAATGCCCGCGACCAAGAACATCCACCAACACTTTGTGCCGAGATAATACTCCGCTTTGATAACAATAGGGTGGAAAATTCCGATTATCAAAAATGTGGCAAGACCTACGATTATTCCTGTAAAGTTCATAAACACAACAATTTTAATTGTTTGTAGAGCTTTCGTAATACTTATATGAGGACACTCTATACAGATGTCTAATACATATAGTCGTACTGAGAGTAGCTCTTGTCGTACTTCAAGTCGGCCAACGATGCCGCCTTAACACCGATGTTAAACGCCCAGCTCTTATGGTTACCAAATGGAATCCACATAAACGACATCTGCCAGCAGTGCAGGTCGCGCGTAATAGATATGGATGTCATCGACATCTTACGCGATGTAAAGTCGTAACCCGACGTCGCTGTAATCATCGTCTTGGGCGTCAGCTTAACGCTGGCGTTAAAGTTGATGGTCTGTTGAAGGTTCTTCGTATATCCCGTAGTACCATTATTCGTATATCGGGCACTGTAGTTGAAGCTATAGTTAAAACCAAAGTTCCACGGTATAGAGAAGTCATAGTATTGGCCCGCCATCCATTGCCTTCGCATCGCTGGATTAAGTTGCCCGTAGGGGTCGGACCATGAGTTGAAGTACTCGGCAGGGAACGATGTGATATCATTACCCGCAACCTGTCCTTTATCCTCGCGAGAGCGGAAGGTGTAACCAAAGCTCCAGCTTGCGGATTGCAGACGACCTATGCTACCACGACTCCACATTAGCTTATTGTAGCGCACACCCTCAGGTGATACCTCATAGGGGTCGAGTGTGAGCGATACGTTGAGGGCGATATTTTGGTACACCGTGGTGCGTATCTGTATGGGGAGTGTTGATAGACGCATAGAGTCAGCAAGGAAGTTGTACGAACCAGAGATAGATATCTGGTCGATGAGCTTCACCTTTTTCACTGTATCGCGAGTGCGCACCTTTGCCTCAAGAGACTGCGAGAGACCGAATGTTAGTGCAAACTGCTGTCCACTGCCAGGCACGCCGTAGGCGTTGTCTGTAAATGGCGAGTATACCTTAAACTTACCTGTGGTATCTGTCTGCACCGTCTCGTAGAAGCCATACATCTGGCGGCTAAAGTCAGGGGCGTAGCTAAAACCAATATTAGGTGTTAGTGTGTGGCGCACAGCCTGCAACTTACGTTCGCGCTTTTTAGCGGTGTAGGTACCATATATTGTGGTGTTCGCAGATACCGAGGCGTTGTAGTTATACAATCGCCAGAAACCATATTCGGGATCGAGGGTCTCTAATTGGTGAGTCTCTTCGTTCCACTCTTGACGCACCTTCTTGAAGTACCAACGCTCGGTATAGTTGAACGATGGGCTCACGTTGATGTAGTTGAAGAGCGAGAGCGACGTAGAGACGGGAATGGTGTGCTGAATACCATTCTTCATCTTATGAAGTGTCTCCTCGGTGAATATTTCGTCCTCCTTAGTATTTACTGTGTTTGTCATCTTCATCGAGTAGCTCATCTTAATCTTCTCGTACCAACGA
>JAZRAW010000080.1:0-10469 GCA_045634765.1 Alistipes sp. | reverse complement strand
AGTATCAGTCTTTGCTAAAGATTCTATCAGAGATTTGCTGGCTGACAACACAAAATCAACAATTGATAACCAAAATGTCAAAGAACCGGAATTGTTTTAAAATTTATTGCATCAGTACTAATTACTCATTACTAATTAGTTGGGATTCCCACGTTGCTACGCTCCTCGGAATGACGCTGTGGAAAATGGGTTGTGGGTACTCAAAAAGATACCCGCGAGACTGTATGGTGACAACTACTTTCTGTGTCCGTGGGTACTCAAAAAGATACCCGCGAGATTGCGTGGTGGCGACTACTTTCTGTGTTTATGGGGTTACATAGGTTCGTGTGTGGTGATTAAGAATGGGGCGTCATAGGGAGTAGTATAGAGTGCCCTTAATCTTCATAGCCCTCCCCAGTCCGAGACTTCTCTTTGGTCTCGCGGTCTAAAAAAAAAGACTCCCGCAAGAGATTCCTGCGGGAGTGTTGTCTGCGAAAGACGATGGATTAGAGCAAAGCGTCAATCTTAGCCTTGAGCTGCTCCTTTGTAGCTGTACCTACATGCTTGTCAACCTGCTGACCACCCTTGAAGAAGAGGATAGTAGGCACGTTGCGTACGCGGTACTGTGCTGCGATCTCGTCGCCGTCGTCACCAACGTCGCACTTGCAGATAGCAACCTTGCCATCATACTCCTCGCTCAACTCGTCGATGATAGGTGCTACCATGCGGCAAGGACCACACCATGTTGCCCAAAAGTCAATAACTACTGGCATGCCCATGCCCATTACCTCGTCAAAGTTTGCGTTGTTAAGTTTAATTGCCATAGCTGTAAAATTTTTAAGTTATGTTATAATAGAATAGTTGATTTCGTTTCTCTTCAAAAACTCCATAAGTTCCGTTGTTGGCTCTACTCGATATGCCGAAGATGCGAGTCGTATCTTGACATCATCGTGCGCATCCGTAACGGTAATCTGTAGTGCTGCCTTGCCGCTATTACGCGAGATAACGTCGAGTATCATCTCTGTAAGCGTTGTGCATACATCGTGTACCTCCAACTCCAGGCGTATCGCCTTGATGGTGTCGGCGATGTCGGCAAGGTGCTGGATAGATGTAATCTTGTACTCCAACTCTGCGGGCTCACGATAGGGGCGTGTCTGCACACGACCGCGTATCATAAGGAAGTTGTTCATCTCGATGAGCATGCCCCACTGGTTATACTCCTTGCTCCAGAGTGTGAATTCGTGCTGCGAGTTGTAGTCCTCGAGTACAAAGCGTGCATACTTGCGGCCATCCTTTGTAGATAGTGGGGTGATGGATACCACCACACCAGCCACTGCAATCTCCTTACCATCGAAGAGCGTCAAGTCCTCCAAGTCGCCCAACTCGGCCTTACACATCTGCTTGATGATGAAGTCGAAGCGGTCGAGGGGGTGGCCCGAGAGGTAGAGGCCTATGACCTCCTTCTCCTTGTTGAGCACCACGATATTGTTCCAATCCTCGGCAACGGGGACACGAGGCTTTTGTAGGTCGAAGCCCCCCTCTGCGGCCATGCCAAAGAGGCTCTGTTGTGCGTTCTGTCGCTCCTGCTGTACACGCTGACCATAGCGTATGAGGGTGTCGAGGAAGGTGACCTTCGCCTGGTCCTCGATGAAGAAGCGCGAACGGTTGAAGTCGATGAGCGAGTCGAAGCCGCCAGCCAAGGCGATGCTCTCCAAGCATTTACGGTTGACTACGGCGAAATTTACGCGCTCCACAAAGTCGTAGATAGACTTAAACGGACCACCCTCCATACGCTCCTTAACGATAGACTCCGAGGCTGCCTCACCAACGCCCTTGATGGCTGCAAGACCAAAGCGCACATCACCACTCTTGTTTGTCGAGAACTTAACCTTCGACTCGTTGATGTCGGGACCAAGCACGGCAATGCCCATGCTCTTACATTCGTTCATGTAGGCGGTAACCTGCTTGATGTCGTTAAGGTTACGACTAAGCACTGTCGCCATATACTCTGATGGGTAGTGTGCCTTGATGTATGCCGTCTGGTAGGCTACCCACGAGTAGCACGTTGCGTGCGACTTGTTGAAGGCGTACGAGGCGAACTTCTCCCAGTCTGCCCATATCTTCTCCAAGACCTTCTCGTCGTGGCCATTGCTCTTACCACCCGCGATAAACTTGGGCTTGAGCTCGTCCAGCTTCGACTTAATCTTCTTACCCATCGCCTTACGCAATGTGTCGGACTCGCCTCGCGTGAAGTTACCCAACAGGCGCGAGAGCAACATCACCTGCTCCTGATATACCGTGATGCCGTAGGTGTCCTTCAGGTATCGTTCCATGATGGGGATATCGTAGACGATAGGCTTGCGGCCATGCTTACGGTCGATAAAGTCGGGAATGTAGTCCATAGGACCAGGACGATAGAGCGCATTCATCGCAATAAGGTCCTCGAAGGTCGAGGGCTGCAACTCGCGGAGATACTTCTGCATACCTGGTGACTCGAACTGGAACGTGCCAATTGTGCCACCCTTGCAGTATAGGTCGTATGTCTTCTTATCGTCGATGGGGATGTTGTCGATGTCAATCTTTACGCCGTGGGTCTGCTCCACAGTCTCGACAGCATCCTTGATGATTGAGAGCGTCTTAAGACCGAGGAAGTCCATCTTTATAAGACCTGTATCCTCAATCACCGCACCCTCATATTGTGTTACGAGCATCTTCTCACCCGTCTCCTTGTCGTCGGCAGTGCTTACGGGTACCCAGTCGGTGATGTCGTCGCGGCAGATAATCGTGCCACAGGCGTGCACACCGGTGCCTCGAATGTTTCCCTCAAGCATCTTGGCATACTTGATGGTGTCGCGCATGATGGGGTCAGTAGACTCCTCTGCTGCCTTAAGCTCGGGAACAGCCATAATGGCGTTCTTGAGGTTTATCTTGAGCTGCTTATCCTTGTCGTTGGGGTCGGTGATGCGGTCAGGAACCAACTTACATAGCTGGTTAGCCTGCGCAAGGGGGAGCTTCTGCACACGCGCAACATCCTTAAGCGCCATCTTTGTCGCCATGGTGCCGTAGGTGATGATGTGTGCCACCTTCTCCTTGCCATACTTCTGCGTTACCCAGTTGAGTACTCTGCCACGTCCATCATCATCAAAGTCGATGTCGATATCGGGTAACGAGATACGGTCGGGGTTCAAGAAACGCTCGAACAGCAAGTCGTACTTGATGGGGTCAATTTGCGTGATGCCGAGACAGTATGCCACAGCCGAACCCGCCGCCGAACCACGACCAGGGCCTACCGACACGTCGAGCTCCTCGCGTGCTGCGCGGATGAAGTCCTGCACGATAAGGAAGTAACCAGGGAAACCCATGGTCTTCATGATGTGCAGCTCGAAGCGTAGGCGTGTTGTAGTCTCCTCGTCGAGCTCCTCGCCATAGCGCTTATGTGCGCCATCCATAGTGAGTTTCGCGAGGTAGTCTGCCTCAAGTTTTATACGATATAGTTTGTCGTAACCACCTAATTTTTCAATCTTTTTGTGCGCCTCGCTCTCCTCCATCACCACGTTGCCATTCTCGTCGCGCGTAAACTCGTTGAACAAGTCCTCCTCGCTATACTTCTGGCGGTAGCCCTCCTCAGTGCCGAACTCCTCGGGGATGGCGAAGGTGGGCATGATGGGGGCGTGGTCGATAGAGTAGCTCTCAACCTTGTTGCACACCTCTACGGTGTTATCCAACGCCTCGGGAACGTAGTCGAACAGAGCATTCATCTCTGCCGTAGTCTTCATCCACTCCTGCTTAGAGTAGAGCATACGCTTCGGGTCGTTGAAGTCCTTGCTCGTGCCAAGACATATGAGACGGTCGTGAGCCTCGGCGTGCTCCTCATCCACGAAATGCACATCGTTTGTGCAGACGAGTTTGATGCCGAGCTTGTGCGACATCTTGATGAGGTGTTCGTTGACAACCTCTTGTATCTTCCAGGTGTCGTGGTTCGCTTGCTCCACCGTAGCCTTGTGCATCTGTAGCTCGAGGTAGTAGTCATCGCCAAAGAGACTCTTATACCACAATGCAGACTCCTCTGCCTGGTCGTACTTCTCCTCGCGGATAAGGCGTGGTATCTCGCCACCAATACATGCTGAGCAGCAGATGAGACCCTCGTGGTACTTCTCCAACTCCACGCGGTCGGTACGAGGACGACCATAGAAGCCCTCGGTATAACCCTTAGATACTATCTTAATGAGGTTTTTGTAACCTTTGATATTCTTTGCGAGAAGTATGAGGTGGTAGCCACTGTAGTCGCCCATAGCCTTTTCGCGATTGTGCAAGCGTCGACGTGCCACATATACCTCGCAACCAATGATGCCTTTGAAGTCGGCCTTTGGTTGTGCATCAAGCTCTACGCGAGCCTTGGCGAGTGCTGCTTGAGCATCATCGCCCATCTCAGCCTCAGATGCTGTGCCATTCTCGAGGCGCTCGATGAGACCCTGTAGCGACTTGATTTTATCCTTGCGTGCGCCATTCTTCTTCTTGACATAGTTGAAGAAGTCCTTCGCACCAAACATGTTACCATGGTCCGTGAGCGCAATACCTGGCATACCATCTGCAATGGCCTTGTCGACAAGCTTCGAGATGCTTGCCTGACCATCGAGTAGAGAATACTGACTATGTACGTGTAGGTGTACGAACTGACGCATGGTTTACTTATTTACAAATATCGTGTACAAATATAGCGATAATTTTTCTTAAAAATTTCGCTTAGCGATAGCTAATATTCAGAAAAAAAGTATTACCTTTACGAAAATACTTAAACTTTGAGTGTTATGAATGAGGTGAATGAAACTCTTGTGGTGCTTAAAATGTTTGATAATACCACTCAAGCTGAGATTGCCAAATCTATCTTAGATAGCGCTGGTATCTTCTGTGTGCTCCATGGCGAGCATATGTCTGCCATCTATGCAACATCCATCTTCTCGGTACGTCTTATGGTCAGGCCCGAGGATGTCGAGGATGCAATTGCTGTTATAGAGGGCAGATAGTCGCTCTCGTGCTCTATGCTATAGGTCCACTGCTCTGCTCATCATTGACCCTCTCATTCCAGAGGTGCCACGAAGCTATGGCCTGTGTCTGAAGCATAAGCATGCCTCCCATTGTCTTAGCGCCGTGTTCTTCGCCCAGTGCGAGGAACTGAGTCTTTGCGGGGTTATATACCAAGTCGAAGAGACGGTGCTCTGTGCCTATGGCTGTGTAGTCAATTTCGGGTGCGCTCTCCACCTCGGGGAACATACCCACGGGCGTTGTGTTTATGATGAGTTTGTGGTCGCTGATTATCTCACTTGTAAGCTCGTCGTAGGTGATATTGCCACGCTCCTTGCTGCGCGATACAACCATGAACTCAATGTCTCGGCGCTTAAGGGCGTACTGCACAGCCTTCGATGCTCCTCCTGTACCAAGTATAAGTGCCTTGGGCTTTGGTTCAGCATCGAGGTCGAGCCAGTGTAGCGATGCCTCAATACCCATAAGGTCGGTGTTGTGTCCTATTTTCTGTCCGTTCCTTATAACCACACAGTTAACGGCGCCAATCTCGTGTGCCTCTTTAGTTAGACCATCAAGGTGTGGAATGATGCTCTCTTTGTAGGGTATGGTTACGTTGAGTCCCTCGAGGTTGTGCTTGGCGATGATGTTGTCTATCTCGTCGATGTTGTCAATTTCGAAGAGTTGGTAATCTGCGTCAATCTCCTCGGCCTTGAATTTGCCATTGAAGAATTTTGCCGAGAAAGAGTGGCTAAGGCTCTTACCTATAAGTCCAAAGTGTCGCATGGTTCAATCGTAGTTAATGTGTCGGTGTTAATCTTTGTGGTGCTGTGATTCTCTACCTGCTCAGTCTGCACCGACTGGGTGTGAGACTTCTTTTTGTCGTCACCGTCACCAAGCAGACCCAACACAGCGGCTGTAACACCAATTAGTAGTACAGTAAAAAGTGTCGCTAATATATTGAAATACTTATCAATAAACACCTTGATAGGTGCACCAAATTTCCATATTAGTCCTCCTACAAGGAAGAATCGCATGCCTCGTCCCACAAACGATGCTATGATAAACATCACGAAGTTGATGTCGCACGCTCCAGCTGTGATGGTGCATAGTTTGAATGGCAGAGGGGTGAAGCCCGCTGTGTATACAATCCAGAAGTTCCACTTTTCGTATAGGTCGCATACGTTAGCGTAGCTTGCTGGAGTAAAGATGTGGGCCGAGAAGAAGAATTCGGCAACACCTGTATATCCACCCTCGGGCGTAAGCCATAGATAGTGACCTATACAGTAACCCAATGCTGCGCCAAGCACCGAGCCCAAAAGCGTGATGGAGGCGAAACGGAAGGACTTCTTGGGCGCACCAACACATAGCGCTATAAGTAGTACATCGGGAGGTAGTGGGAACCAGCTCGCCTCAAACAACGCTATAATGAATAGTGCTAACCACCCCCAGCGACTCTTGCTCCATGAGAGTACCCAATCGTATAATCGTCTAATCATATTCTATATCCAGTTGATTTGGGCAAATGTACAACATTTAGTTGAAACCGACAACTATTCCTCCTCCAATAACCCAATTATTGCGATAAAAGACCAATGGTTGACCCAAGGCTGTTGCCCATGCGGCATCTTGCGTAGTTATGGCGTAGCCATTATCCGTGGGGCGCACCGTTACGGGAAGTTGTGGATTGCGCCCAATGCCACGAATCTTGATGGTTATATCAGTTGCTGTGAGTAGCTCTTCACAATCGACGATGTTGCACTCCGCAATCTCTATATTGTGATGAAAGAGGCTCTCGTTTGCGCCCACAATAATTTGGTTGTGCGAGGCATCAATGCCGATTACGCGCCTACCCTCTGGGATGCCTATGCCTCGTCGCTGCCCAATGGTGTAGCGTGCAATGCCGTTGTGTAGACCACATTTTGTGCCACTTTCGTCAACAATCTCGCCCTCGGTCATCTCCACGCTGTGTTCTTTGAGAAAGTCGGCATAGGGTCGGCCATGCAGGAAGCACACTCCCATGCTCTCGCTTTTGTCCGAGAAGGCACGCTTAACGTCACTCTTTATGGCACTGCCCATGGGTGTTAATGCGCGCGAAAGAATCTCTTGACTAAGACCCCATAGGTAGTACGATTGGTCCTTAGCCTCATCAATGCCCTTGGCTACATAGTAGTGTCCGTTATGCTCCACTATGTTGAAGTAGTGTCCCGTGGCTATATGTTCTATGCCTAAGCGATTTGCCTCCTTAAGAAGTATGCTCCACTTGATGTGTGTGTTGCAGCGCGTGCATGGTGCTGGGGTGTGACCAATGGAGTACTCGTGGCAGAAATAGTCTATTATCTCTCGTTTAAACTCCTCGCGAGCATCGTAGATAACCCACTCCACACCAATCTCCGCAGCCTTAGCCTTTGCTTTAGATACCATGTCGCTATCGCCTATAGTATCGATAGTTAGGGCCACAACGCGATACCCCTCGTTGCTAAGCAATTGTGCCGAAGTACAGCTATCAATACCTCCACTAAATCCCAATAGTACACTCTTCTTCATCTCGTAATGCTACTCAAAGATGTTTTTTGACTCATTGTATATGGGGCTGTCGATATGTAGGAAGTTAAGCACACTGTGGAAGATGTGGTGGTGTCCTACGCTCTTTAGGGGCTTAATCCTCTGCTCACCATCGGAGCACCAAACGATAAATGGAATCTCAGTCTGCTCCTTTGGCGCTACCATCATGGGTAGTCCGTGCATATAGCGATTGCCCTCACCAAGTGACTCACCATGGTCAGAGATGTAAATCATAGTGCTGCGACACCCCTCTATATCGCGAAGCGTCTCAATCACAGAGTGTAGTAGATAGTCAGTGTATAGTATCGTGTTATCGTAGGCGTTGTTTAGCTCTTTACGATCGGCCTTTGACATCTCAACTGTTGTGCACACGGGTGTAAACTGATTAAACTCTTCGGGGTACTTGGCATAGTATTCGGGACCATGGCTGGTAGAGGTGTGCAGTACGATAAGCACCTTTGGACCCTCGCAGGCCTCTATCTCCTCTTTGAGTCCCTCGATGAGAATGCCATCATACTTTCCATTAGCCTCGGGATAGTGCTTTTTGAGTGCTGCAAGGTTGTAGTAGTTATCTATATGTACTGGAGGCTCACCCCAGTTTGTGCTTCGCCACACTACGTCTACGCCTGTGCGATGTAGGTAGTTGGGAAGTATTTCGTAGAGCTCCTCCGTCTGTTTGTAGTCCAAGATTGCCTTTACCGCATCGGTGGTGAATGTTGCTGACGCATTTGCCTTGAGTGTGACAACACTATCACCCTTAAGTAGTGGGTTGGTCTCCCTGCTATAGCCATATAGCGAGAAGTGGTCACGACGAGCCGACTCACCAATGACAAGCACCACAACTTCGCGCTCTTGGTTGGTGATTGTAGCATCTGGAAGCTTTATCTCCTCTCTATTGAGGAGGTATTGCTGGTAGAAGTATCGCGCTGTGTTTACGGTGTATGACCATGGCATGATAAGGCTGCCGATGCAGGTTGCATTTTGGTCTATCCAGAGAATGTTGTTTATGTTCGATGCCGCAACACCAATAAGTGCTACAACGCTTACGGCAATGTTGATAAGAAAGCGTGGAAAGGAGCCATAGTTGACACGTCTAAAAATGGTGTAGAGGGCGGGAAGGAGTCCCACTGCTATGAGTAGCATTATGCCATTTGCAGATACAAAGCCCGCGGCCTCAGAGGAGCGTGTGTTGAAGAAGTTGCCCATCATGTCGCTGGTGATGAGCACTTCGTAGCTATTGATAAAGTATAGACACATGCCATTGCCTATAAAGAGCAATCCTATAATAATCCTACCTACTATGCGACCCAAATATAGTAGCAGATAGTATAGCAAGAAGTTGGCTGCTAATATCGCTATAAAGATGGTTGCGAGGATTAGCGTGCCGTTGAAGTCGCTCTCGATGTGTTGTGTGACATAGTCGAATAGCGGCTTGTGGAATAGAACAAGCGTTATGGCACTCAGCACAAGGGCGAAGAGTGTGAGCGATAGTGGCTTGGCAAAATAGGCTTTTGCGCGTTGATATAGGCGTGTGAATCTCTCTTTCATCGTCGTATTACGAAGTAAATGGCTGTCATCGCTATGATTATACACAGCGTGATGGCGAGATTAAACAATATGGTTAATGGTATGTTTATGCTATGTGTCTCTGTACGATATGGCGAGTCGGAGATGGAGCTATCGTAGCGTGCGAATACATTGCTAAATATCACCTCTCTATCTTTATAGAATGCTACGATGCGAACATATGGGTCTGTGGGTAGCATCGTATACTCCGCCATTGTGGTGTCTTGCACCATGTGTAGCGTGCGGTGTTCAGCTCCAATAAACCTGATGCTGTCGGCTTGTTGTGTTAGCTCGATGTAGATGGTGTTATCTCTTAGGCCGATGTCGCGAATAGCGGGTAGCGTGTTGTTGCGGGCGTGCTTTGTCTCCCAGTTGCCACCTCCATAGTCTGGTACTCGCATCGAGTAGAAACACCCCTCCAATAGTGTGTTGCAGATATCCTCATACTCTGCAGATGGTGTACATAGAAAGCTGCACCTTACAGCTAAATCCATAGAGCGATTAGGAAAGTGCAGATCGTCATTGAGTATGCCATGAGAGTAGTGACCAGCCGATAGCGCCCAATCCCAGTGCTCGTTCTCTATCGCTTTGTACTCCGATGTAAGTTCCATGATGTGGTAGCCGCCAAGCCTCTCAATATCTCTGCGGTCAAGTTCCAATACTCTATGAGGATGGTTAAATTGTACGATGTCGGCATCTTCGCTCAGTTCATCTATGATAAACTGCATCTGCGATGTGAGTATGGGGATAGATATGTTGTAACGCCATACTTTTGGCGCCCCAAAAGCCATGATATGAAAGTTTAGGGCATTGTAACCGTGCTCGTAGATATCCATCTGCAAGCGCTTGTCTATTGGGTGTTTTGTTAGTTCGTTGTGGTTTGTAAAACCAATAATATCGTACCCATACGACTTGTAGATGTGATAGGTGCTATCTGCACTAAATTCGCACTCGTTGAAGATACCATCAACGCGAGTATGTGTGTGTAGGTTGGAGCGCTTCCAGCCTATGGTGGTATCGAGGTTGCGATATGGATTGTATATGTCGGGACCAGAGAATGGTCGAGGTTCAGCGAAATCGTAGATGGCACTATAGCTTGTGGCTGCCACCATACATATGATGGTGAGTAGCGCTACCACAAGTGACTTTAGTGCAATGATAGATATTCGCTTGAGTATTCTCATATTACAATCTTAATTAAGAGAGTGAATAAAAAGAGTATTTTGTCGTTCTTTGTTGATATAACAGCGCATCTACTTCCGCTAACGAATTATCTCATCAATGGGCAGTACGCCTAAGTACAGCCCATCGCCTCGAAATTCGCCGAGCGAAAGTATCTG
>JAZRAW010000079.1:0-17050 GCA_045634765.1 Alistipes sp. | reverse complement strand
GAGATTATCCGCGAGGTTGTTGAGCGCCACGTTCCTGGCTTCCAGATGGAGTACAACGTAGACCCCGTTAAGGATGTCATCTCACGCAGCTGGCCTAACTCTCTCGATGACACTTGCGCACGCGAGGAGTGGGGTTGGAAGCCACAGTGGGATTTGGAGTCTATGACAGTGGATATGTTGGAGGCTGTTCGTAAGAAGAATCTATAATTTCTTGTGATAAGGGGTCATCTGCGACCTCTCAATCAATAGCCAGAATGGGACGTATGTCAAGTACTACCCATCCTGGCTATTTTCATGTCGAGGCCACATCTAACCCCTTCTGACAAGAAATTGGGTATCGGGGCTAATTAATGTTGAGATTAGGGAGTTTAGGGAATGTAGTGAGTTTAGTGTCTTCGCAAATCAAAGCATGCTCCCTAAATTCCTTAAACTCTTTAAATTCTCTAACTACTAATTTTCAATTAGTATTGATTTATTAGAGTAAATTTTGTATCTTTGCCCAAA
This sequence comes from Alistipes sp., assembly GCA_045634765.1. GTDB lineage: Bacteria > Bacteroidota > Bacteroidia > Bacteroidales > Rikenellaceae > Alistipes. The sequence goes on along the minus strand of JAZRAW010000079.1, from coordinate 16,546 downwards.
CCGCAATTATACGACTTTGAAAACTATGATAAACCGCAATAAAGCATTGATGTTTGGAGCGTTGCTCACCGTGGCGATGACACTTCTTTTGCCCGCTACACTCTCGGCGCAAGTCGCTGAGCCTGAGGGTGATGCACAGAAGCCGACTGAGGAGTGGGTGAGGAACACCCCCGAGGAGTATATCTACAAGTGGCGTCATGTCGCTGTAGAGCACATGGAGATATATGGCATTCCTGCCAGCATCACCATGGGTCAGGCAATCCTCGAGTCGGGCTACGGCAACGGCTACCTCGCGCGTGTTGCGAACAACCACTTCTGCATCAAGTGCAAGGGTTCATGGACGGGTGCTACGATTACGCATGCTGATGACAACCCCGACGACTGCTTCCGTGTATACGACAGCGCTGAGGAGTCCTTCCGCGACCATGCCGACTTCCTAAATAGCGGCAGCCGCTATGACTTCCTCTTCTCGTACGATGCTGACGACTATAAAAACTGGGCTAAGGGGTTGAAGAAGGCTGGCTATGCCACAGCCCCCGACTACGACGATAGGCTCATTGGCATCATCGAGCGCTACAACCTTCACCTCCTCGACAAGAGAAATGGCATAGAGCTCTACGATGAGTACCTTGCGAAGCGTGACGATATCGACCTATCTGCGCTACAGCAGACCGAGGCGCCCAAACTCGACCTCCCCGCATCCCCCGTGACACCTGTTGAGGAGCTTGCTAATAGGGACATTGCTACGGCATATGCCGATAGCGGCATCGACCCCAATAACTTCCGTGTGACCATAAATGCGCATAAGGGTTACAACGTCTACCTAACCAACCGCGCACACTACATCGTGGCGAAGAGGGGCGATAGCTACGAGTCAATAGCTAAGCTCTTCTCTGTGTCGGCAGCCAACCTGCGCCGCTTCAACGATGTGGATCGCAAGGCAGAGCTTAAGGAGGGTGACATCGTCTACATCGAGCGTAAGTTGCCGTCATGGATGGGCGAGGAGCTATTGCATGTCGTTAAGGAGGGTGAGACACTCCACGACATTGCGCAGCTCTATGGCATACGCCTCAAAAATTTGAGCAAGCAGAATAGCATGCGTAGCAACACTCCTCTCACTGAGGGTCGCACAATACGCATCCACTAATAGAACATAAACACCACTAAATATGAGTACGTTACGCGAGAAAATCCTTGAGGCCATAGTCAAGAAGTCTACCCTCAAGCAGCAGATTTTCGACAACACCTTTTCTACATTCAACGACCTCAAGGAGACACTCTTTGAGATGGCGTCGGAGATTGATGATGAGCTTGATGGTAAGCTCGATCGCCGCGTGCGCATCGAGTACCGCGATCGTGGTAAGTTTGAGGCGCAGTTGCAGGTCGCTTCCGACATCCTCCTTGTGCAGATGCACACCGATGTCTTTGAGTTCGACTCCAACCACATCATTTGGCAGAATAGCTATGTGCAGGGCGATAGGGATAACTCCTATGTCGGCGTTATCAACATCTACAACTTCTTGTCCGATTCGTTGAAATACAATCGTACGGCCGACGAGGGTTACCTCATAGGTCGCATCTTCATCAACCGCGAGAAGTGCTTCTGGGTGGAGGGTAAGCGTCAGACCCTCGTGCGTCCCATGGCCTTTGGCACCAAGAAGATAGACCGCGAGTCGCTCGTTGCTATCATCGAGACCGCCATCAACTACTCGCTCAACTTCGACCTGTTGATGCCTCCCTATGAGGAGAATATCCGTGTTACTGTCGACCAGTTTAATTCTAAGCTCGACAACTCGAAGTTCACAACGGGTAAGCGTCTAAGCTACGACTTCTCTATCGATGATATTTAAGCCGTTAGGAGATATACGAATAACTAAAACCTAAGACTATATGAAAAGACTATTTGCAACATTCACAATGCTTCTCGCGGCGGCAACTGCTATGGCGCAGGTTAGCTACCTTGAGATGGTTGAGGCGCGCGAGGTGCCTGCACGATACATTGCGCCAAGCTCATTGACCCCTGTAGAGGGTACACACCAGTACATGGAGCTCGATGGCCGCGATGTGGTGCTCTATGACTACGATAAGGCATCGAAGGGTACGGTGGTGTTTACTGCCAAAAATCTATTGATGTCTTATGAGACCTCTCCTAATGGCACAATGGCTATCTACGAGATGTGGGAGGGTGAGTCTCCTCGCAAGGAGATATATCGCCACTCGTTCACCTCGGACTACTATATCGCCTGCGCCGATGGCTCTACAATCAAGATTGACGATGTGCGCGATGTCTCATTCTCGCCCGACAACCGCTTCCTTGCAATGGGCTACAACAACGACCTCTTTGTCTATGACTTTGTGACAAACGAGATTTACAACATCACATCTGATGGCGAGTGGAACCACATCATCAACGGCACTACCGACTGGGTATACGAGGAGGAGTATGGCTTCACCAAGGCGTACGCTTTCTCTAACGATGGTCGCGAGATTGCATACCTCAAGTTCGACGAGAGCCGCGTTAAGGAGTTCGAGATGATGCGCTTCGATAACACACTCTACAATGCCGCATACAGCTTCAAGTATCCAAAGGCGGGTGACGACAACTCGATTGTTACGCTTCATGTATACAACCTCTACACAGGTGAGACACGCGAGGTATCTGTGGGTGACAATACCGACCAGTACATCCCTCGCATTGGTTATACTCCCGCTGGCAACCTCTTCTTCTATCGTGTCAACCGCCTCCAGAACCACTTCGAGGTTGTAATCGTTGAGGCCGATGGCACACAGCGCGTTATCTACGATGAGCAGGATGAGCGCTATGTTGAGCGCCCCAACGAGGCTACAATCACCTTCATCGACAACGACCGCTTCATCGTGCGTGAGGAGACAACAACAGGTTGGTTCCACCTCTACTTGCACTCTGTGGCTGAGGGTCGCCTTAACGCCATCACAGCGGGTGAATGGGAGGTGACGGAGTTTGTTGGTCTCTCTGCTGACCACAAGACCGTATACTACATGTCTACCGAGAAGTCGCCATTGGAGCGCCACCTCTACTCTGTAAACATCGACGGCAGCAAGAAGCAGTGCTTGCTCTCTAAGCCTGGCTACTGGCGCGTGTACCCCTCTGCTGATATGAAGTTCTTCGCTGCCGAGCACTCGGCAACAGACTGCTATCCTACAGCTGCGGTATACAACGCTAAGGGTAAGGAGGTGCGCTCGTTGATGCTCGACAAGAAGAGCAACGATAAGCCCGCATACCAGCGCAACTATATGACTTTTACCACAGAGCGTGGCGATGAGTTGCAGTACTACCTAATCTATCCCGAGGACTTCAACCCCTCGAAGCAGTACCCCGTGCTCATCACTCAGTACTCTGGCCCTGGCTCACAGCAGATTGAGAACCGCTACACCACCGATTGGGAGGAGACCCTCGCACGCAATGGCTACATCATCGCTTGCTGCGATGCTCGTGGTACAGGCTACCGTGGTGAGGAGTATAAGAAGGTGACATACGCAAACCTCGGTAACGCAGAGGTTGAGGACCAAATCTCATTTGCCCGCCACCTCTCTCGTCAGAACTTCATCGATGCATCTCGTATCGGTATCTATGGTTGGTCATATGGTGGTTTCATGGCCCTCGGTTGCGCCCTCAAGGGTGATGGCCTCTTCAAGGTTGCTATTGCCGTAGCACCCGTGACATCATGGCGCTACTACGACTCTATCTATACCGAGATTTACAATGGTCTACCCTCACAGAATCCTGAGGGCTACGACAATAACTCGCCCATCAACTTCGCTGACCGCCTCTCTGATAAGACACGCCTCCTTATCATCCACGGCACAGCCGACGACAACGTACACTTCCAGAATACCATCGAGATGTGTCGCGCTCTCAACCGCTCTGCTAAGCAGTACGACATGATGGTATATCCCGACCAGAACCACTCTATGCGTCCCAACGACATGGTCAATGTGCGTCAGAAGATGGTTGATTATTGCCTCGAAAACCTGTAATTTCTTGTGATAGTGGCGCTACTTCGCCACCTCAATCCAAAGAGCGAATGGGAAATACGCTTAGTATGTCCCATCCGCTCTTTCTCTTTATCGGCGGCAAATTAACGCCACTCTGACAAGAAATTTAGCCTACCGCTGGGTGGTCTCTTTTGCGATGCACCACTCTGATAAGAATTTCTTATCTCCCTAATTTCCCTAAATTCCCTAAACTCCTTAACTTCCTTATCCTCCCTAAATTCGTGAATTGCCGCAAATTGTTGGCATGAGATTTTATAATCTCATAAAAATGATGTATATTTGCAGACTAAATTTGTATTTTTGAAAATTAAGTTGTCGCGACAGATGAAGAACATTCGCAACTTTTGCATTATAGCACACATCGACCACGGTAAGAGTACCCTTGCCGACCGTCTATTGGAGAAGACTAACACCTTGAACCAGCGCGAGATGCAGGCACAGGTGCTCGACGATATGGACCTCGAGCGCGAGAAGGGTATCACCATCAAGAGCCACGCCATCCAGATGGAGTATAACTCGCGTAGCGGACAGAAGTACACGCTCAATCTTATCGACACCCCAGGACATGTCGACTTCTCATACGAGGTGTCGCGCGCCATTGCATCATGTGAGGGTGCACTCCTTGTTGTCGATGCCACACAGGGCATTCAGGCGCAGACAATCTCAAACCTCTACCTCGCACTTGGTCAGGACCTTGAGATTATCCCTGTACTCAACAAGATTGACTGCGAGTCGGCGATGATTGACGAGGTTAAGGATCAGATTATCGACCTTATCGGCTGCAAGGAGGAGGAGATTCTTCTTGCGTCGGGTAAGACGGGTCAGGGTGTTGAGGATGTCCTTGAGGCTATCATCGAGCGTATCCCCGCACCTGAGGGTGATGAGAACGCACCCTTGCAGGCCCTCATCTTCGACTCTGTGTTCAACCCCTTCCGTGGTGTTATTGCCTACTTCCGTGTCTTCAACGGCACCATCCGCAAGGGTGACCACGTTAAGTTCTTCAACACGGGCAGCGAGTACGATGCCGACGAGATTGGCGTTTTGAAGCTCAAGATGCAGGAGCGTGGCGAGATTAAGGCGGGTGATGTAGGTTATATCTGCTCGGGTATCAAGAACTCTACCGATGTTAAGGTGGGTGATACAATCACCGCTGTTGCAAACCCCTGCACCGAGGCTATCGCGGGCTTTGAGGATGTTAAGCCTATGGTCTTTGCGGGTGTTTACCCCGTTGAGGCGGATCAGTATGAGGACCTCCGTGCATCGCTTGAGAAGCTCAAGCTTAACGACGCATCGCTCACATTCGAGCCCGAGAGCTCTCTTGCCCTCGGCTTCGGCTTCCGCTGCGGCTTCCTCGGACTCCTCCACATGGAGATTATCCAGGAGCGCCTATACCGTGAGTTCGACATGGATGTAATCACCACCGTGCCCAACGTGTCGTACCACATCACAACAACTCAGGGCGAGGAGCTCGAGGTGCACAACCCCTCAGGCCTCCCCGAGATTACCAAGGTGGCAAAGATTGAGGAGCCATATATCCTCGCGCAGATAATCACCAAAGCCGACTTCCTCGGCAACGTGTTGAAGCTCTGCATCGACAAGCGTGGCGTGATGAAGAACCAGACGTTCATCACCCAGGACCGCGTTGAGGTGAACTTCGAGATGCCACTTTCGGAGATTGTCTTCGACTTCTACGACAAGCTCAAGAGTATCTCTAAGGGTTATGCATCATTTGACTACCACCGCACTGGTTATCAGCCAAGTAAGCTCGCAAAGCTTGATATTCTCCTCAATGGCGAGGCTGTAGATGCCCTTTCGTCTCTTATCTATGCCGACCACGCCTACGACTTCGGTCGCAAGATGTGCGAGAAGCTTAAGGAGCTCATCCCCCGCCAGCAGTTCGACATCGCCATCCAGGCTGCTATCGGTGCGAAGATTATCGCCCGCGAGACCGTGAAGGCTGTGCGTAAGGATGTTACCGCAAAGTGTTATGGTGGTGATATCTCGCGTAAGCGTAAGCTTTTGGAGAAGCAGAAGGCGGGTAAGAAGCGTATGCGACAGATTGGCTCAGTTCAGGTGCCACAGTCGGCCTTCCTTGCGGTGCTCAAAATGGACTAATTTCTTGTGTTAAAGGCGCATCTATGTCATTGGGCTTGTCTGAAAAATGCTCATTTACTTTGTGTAAACTCCGCTTTTTCAGCCTGCGACCCACTAACATATCTGCAACCTTTCTAACAAGAAATTTGGGTGCGGTACTAATTGATTGTGACACTGCCCTAAACTCCCTAAGCTCTCTAAGCTCTCTAACCAACCTAACAAAACCAAACTAAAACCTATAACTATGAAAAAACTTCTTCTTTCGCTCCTATTCGTAGCGAGTCTCTCTTCGCTCTCAGCACAGGGTTACGAGCCCTCGGAGGAGGTGCGTCGCTCTCAGCAGGAGTTTTCCGAGAACCGCTTCGGTATCTTCATCCACTGGGGTATCTACTCTATGTATGCCCAGGGTGAGTGGTACTTGCAGAATGCGCAGGGCATTCAGCGCGATGAGTATGCCAAGGCTGCTGACGCCTTCTATCCCCACCGCTTCGATGCCAAGGAGTGGGTTGCTGCAATCAAGGCCTCGGGTGCGAAATATATCTGTTTCACAACGCGTCACCACGATAGCTTCTCGATGTGGGATACCGCAGAGTCGGAGTTTGATATTGTTGATGCTACGCCTTTTAAGCGTGACGTACTCAAGGAGTTGACCGACGAGTGCCACAAGCAGGGTATCGCTGTGCACCTCTACTACTCGCATGCCGACTGGTCGCGTGACGACTACCCACGAGGCCGCACAGGTTGGGGTGTAGCGGGTCGCGACTATACCAAGATTAGCTGGGATAGCTACTACACCTTTATGAACAATCAGATTACCGAGTTGCTTACAAACTATGGTCCTATCCGCGCTATGTGGTTCGACGGCTGGTGGGATCACGAAGAGGATGCTACACCTTTCGACTGGCACCTCGATGAGCAGTACGCTCTTGTACACTCGTTGCAGCCATCATGTATGGTGGCAAACAACCACCATGTGACACCTTTCGAGGGTGAGGATATTCAGATTTTTGAGCGTGACCTTCCAGGTGAGAACTCTCATGGTCTTTCGGGTCAGGATATCAGTAAGTTGCCCCTCGAGACTTGCCAGACAATGAATGGTATGTGGGGCTATAAGGTTGTAGACCAGAACTATAAATCTACCAATGCGCTCATCCGCTACCTCGTTAGTACAGCGGGTAAGGGTGCTAACTTGTTGCTCAATGTAGGCCCTCAACCCAATGGTGAGCTTCCTGAGGTTGCTGTCCAGCGCATGAGAGAGATGGGTGAGTGGATGGCTGTCAATGGTGAGTCTGTATACGGCACTACAGCAGGTGATATTCCTCAGCAGGATTGGGGTTGTACAACTCGTAAGGGTAACCTCCTTTATGTTCACGTCTTCGAGCTCGACCACGATATGTTGTATCTTCCTTTGGAGTGCAAAGTAGTGTCGGCAAAGGCGCTTGTTGATGGCAAGCCTGTTAAGTTCCAGAAGGTCAAGGGTGGTATACTCTTGGAGGTTGGCAAGGTCCAGGATATGGCCGACTATGTTGTCGTGTTGGAGACGAAGTAAGTTGTTGTATCTAAATTTTAAGCTATGAAAAAGTTGTTGTATGCTGTAGCTGCGATAGTGGTATCTCTATCCGCGGTGTCGTGTAGTGAGGAGGCTAAGTCAACCTCTGTTGAACCAATGAATATTGAGTTCTGGGAGATGTGTGATTATCAACTTGTAGGCGAGCTCTACCACTTCTTCTACGAGGGACATGCCGATGCATTGGTGATCGATGGTCTCAAGGCGAGTGGCAAGTCACACTCTGCCCCTTTGAGCACATTGATTCTTCCGGAGTATCCATTTGTATCTCCTAATGGGGTAGTAATCACATGGCCCGTAGGTCTCAATTTCGTTATGGCAGCGGATGCCTCAAATGTCGATACTATCAGCGAATATCTTGAGCTTGAGCCTGTAAAGGCGGAGTTAGAGCGTATCACTGGTGGCTCGGTGAAGTTTGCATGGTCGCGCAAAAACACGTTGAACGAGGCTGGAGATGGTGTCTATGTCCTCTATGCTCTTCAGGGCTTTGGAGGTCTATATCCCGCTATGGATGGCACTGGCATTGTCGAGGCAAAGGCTGTCCCATCTACATTTAACGATACATACGAAGTGTCAATCACATTTGATGATAAAGCTTCAATGGAGTTGGGACGCCTCACGCAGCGTAACATTGGTCGAAACATTGCTATTGTTGGCAACGGTAGAGTTATAGTTAATCCCGTGGTAAATGGTCCGATAAGTGGTGGCCGTGTTACCTTATCAGGAAACTTTACTAAGGCTGAGGCTGAGGCGTTGGCTAAGTCAATTAATGCAAATTAACTAAAAAAGTTACTATCGCTGCAAAAAGCAGATGTTAGTGGTGAAAATTATCGCAGTCTACAGTTGTGGATTGCGATTTTTTTTATATCTTTGCGCGATTAACGCGCGAATGCACAATGGGTATTTGTTGCGTAGCCAGAAAATTACATAAACAACAATAACTAAACTTTTTAACAATGCAGATTAAAGGTATTATTAAATGGCTGGTGTTGATCTTAGGTCTCGCCTGCATTTGGCAGCTGTCGTTTACCTTTGTCACTCGTAACATCGAGTCAGAGGCACAGAAGCAGCCCGATCCCAAGGCTTATCTTGATAGCAAGTGGGATGAGAAAGTCTACATGGGTTATACCTATGGAGAGTGTAAGTCAAAGGAGTTGAACCTCGGTCTTGACCTCAAGGGTGGTATGAACGTTACTCTTGAGATTCAGGCAGGTGATGCAATCCGTGCATACTCTTTGGAGCGTGTTGGCATGGGCGATGTTGAGCTTGTAGCTCGCGTTGACAAGGCCATCTCTATCGCTGATGCTCAGGAGCAGGAGGATGCAGTAACTCGTGCAACTGAGGGTGAGGATGCGTCAAACGTTATTGAGATTTACCTCGATAACATGTCTAAGGCGGATCTCGAGACTATCTATGGTACATCTGACAAGGAGAAGATTGCAGCTGATTTGAACAGCTACGTAGAGAGCTCAGTTGAGAACATGCACCGTGTGCTTGGCGAGCGTATCGACCTTCTTGGTGTTGTTCAGCCTAACATCCAGCAGATTCGTGGTACAAACCGTATCTTGGTTGAGTTGCCTGGTGTTGATGACCCTGAGAACGCTGCTAAGCTTCTTGCATCAACAGCTAACCTCGAGTTCTGGGAGGTGTGTGAGGGTTCAAAGATTAGCGAGCTCTACCTCTTCTTCTACTACGAGGCTGATCAGCTTGTAACAGAGGCTCTTATCGATGCTGCTGAGGAGGATGCTATCATTCCTGAGAGACCATTCTCATCACTCCTCGTAACTGAGTATGAGTATGAGGTTAAGGATGGCAGCAAGATGACTGCTCCTGTAGGTGGTGGCCTCTATGTTGCTGCTGCTAACAAGGATGACATGAAGCGTGTTGACGAGTATCTCCAGTATGATAACGTACGTGCTCGTTTGGACGAGATTACTGAGGGTCAGATTAAGCTCGCTTGGTCAAACAAGAACACTTTGGGTGGTTCACGCGGTGGTGTCTTCACACTCTATGCTCTCCAGGGCAATGGCGGTATGATTCCCGCTATGGATGGTTCAGGTATCGTTGAGGCAAAGGCTGTCACTGGTCAGTTTGGTGGCTATGAGGTTTCAATGAGCATGAACAACGAGGCTGCTATTGAGTGGGGTAACCTCACCGAGAAGAACATTGGTAAGCCACTTGCTATCGTAATGGATAACGTAGTTTACTCTGCACCAAATGTAAATGCTCGTATCGACGGTGGTAACTCTTCAATCTCTGGTAACTTCACAGTGCGTGAGGCTGAGGATCTTGCAAATGTCCTTAACTCTGGTAAGGTTCCTGCACCTGCAACAATCATCTCTTACGAGGTTGTTGGTCCATCACTCGGTGCAGAGTCAATCACTGCAGGTCTCCTCTCATTCATCATCGCATTCGTTCTCGTACTCATCTACATGGCATTCTTCTATAAGACTGCTGGTTGGATGGCTAACGTAGCTCTTATCTTCAACGTATTGTTGCTCATGGGCGTACTTGTATCAACAGGCGCAGTATTGACACTCCCTGGTATTGCCGGTATCGTTCTTACTATGGGTATGGCCGTTGATGCTAACGTTATCATCTTCGAGCGTGTTAAGGAGGAGTTGCGTGCAGGTAAGGGCTTGATGCTCGCTATCAAGGATGGTTTCAAGAATGCATACTCTGCAATCATTGACGGTAACCTTACTACTATCATCACTGGTGCTGTTCTCTTCTTCTTGGGTACAGGTCCTGTTAAGGGCTTCGCAACAACACTTGTGCTTGGTATTCTCACTTCACTCTTCTGCTCAATCTTCGTAACTCGCGTATTGCTCGAGTGGTGGTCTGAGCGTCGTGGCACTTGTGCATTCTCAACAAAGTTCTCAGAGAACTTCTTGCAGAATGTTAAGTTCTCATTCATCAACAAGCGTAAGTTCTCTTACATCATCTCAGGTGTTCTTATCGTTGCATCTATCATCTCATTGTCTACACTTGGTCTCAACCTCGGTATCGACTTCACAGGTGGTCGTCAGTATGTTGTTAAGTTCGACCAGGATGTAAACGAGGATAAGGTACGTCAGAGCCTCGAGGAGTCGTTCAAGCAGTTTGATGATGCTGCAAACACCTCATTGGAGGTTATGAGCATTGGTGATGCAAGCGACAACACTATCCGTATCAAGACTCAGTTCGAGCCATCTGCAGATATGGTAGCTGCAGCAAAGGAGGAGGCTCGTGCAAATGGCGCATCTGATGAGGAGATTGCAAAGATTAACGAGAACTTTGTTCTTGAGAATGTTCTCTATAGTGCAGTAAACTCATACTTCAAAGATGACATTACATTTGAGCAGTTCCGAAGCACTCAGTTCGATGAGCGTGGTATCGAGAGCAGCCAGCAGGTAGGTGGTTCTATCTCTACTGAGATGGCTAAGAACTCATTCTTTGCTGTTCTTGTTTCACTCTTGGCTATCGGTATCTACATCGCTATCCGTTTCCGCCGTTGGCAGTGGGCTTTGGGTGCAACCGCAGCTTTGGCACACAACGCATTCCTCGTAGTAGGTATCTTCTCTATGCTTTACGCTGTGATGCCTTTTGCTATGGAGGTTAACCAGGCGTTCATTGCTGCTATCCTTACAATCATTGGTTACTCTATCAACGATACAGTGGTTATCTTCGACCGTATTCGTGAGTACATTGGTCTCTATCCTAAGCGTGATATCAAGACCAACATCGACAACGCTATCTGCGCTACCTTGTCTCGTACTGTGAATACATCTATGACTACTTTGGTAACTCTCTTGGCTATCTTCTTCTTCGGTGGTGAGACCATCCGTGGTTTCGTCTTCGCGTTGATCTTGGGTGTTGTTATCGGTACATACTCTTCAGTATTTATCGCTACACCTATCGCATACGACTGCCAGCGTAAGAAGGTTGCTAAGGAGGCTGCGGCAGAGCAGAAGTAGTCCTTGCAATAAGCGCGACTTAGCGTTAAATCGTTAGAAGTAAACCACCTCGGACCCCGAGGTGGTTTCTTTTCGTTTATACCCCTTTGCTTCATATCCCCAACCCGCTATTTCATACAGAAATCTGCATATTATATACATTATGTATAAAATAATTTTGGATTAACGTTTTGGTGTGCTACCTTTGTTGTGACAAAACCGAACAATGGCAAAGCAACTAATCATATCGACAGCAAACGACCTGGTGCAGATAGCGCCCGAACATGTCGTATATATCTCCTCCGACGGCAACTACTCCACCTTGGTGCAGGCCGATGGAGAGATGCGTATGCTATCATATCAGCTTGGCCAGATTGAGAGGATGATTTCCGAGCAGCTCGGCAAGGAGTATGGTCGACTATTCATCCGCATCGGTAAGAGTATCATCATCAATCGCTCCTATGTCTACTACATAAATGTCACAAAGCAGAAACTTACACTCTCCGACATCCGCACCTTTAGCCACACGGTGTCGGCATCGAAGGAGGCGTTGAAGCAGCTTAAGGAGGAGATTGAAAAGAGCATAAAGTAACTATGAGTAAGAGAGAGAGATACGATGATATCAGTGATGACGAGATTCGCATCATTGGTCACTCCGATGAGCCTCGCAGTAAAAAGCGCATAGTGTTGATAGCCCTTGCTATTATTGTAGCAGTTGTAGGTGTTATTGCCCTTGTTGCGCTACTTGGCGACGATGAGGTAGAGAGAGCTAAGAACGTCGAGGAACCTATTCAGATTCTTGGCGAGGATACTTCCGTTGACAAGGTTGGTGATGACAATAAAGAGCACCTCTCGATGCTAAATGTCGAGGAGGCGGAGCGCGGATTTACGGAGATGCGTGATACGACAATAAACGATGTTCCGTTGCGCATATACATCCCCCACAATGCTGAGTGTACGCTACATTTAGGTAAGATTGATAGGGATGACCCTAATATCATCTATACGGCAGAGGCGGCGTTTATTCGTGCCGACAACAAGGCTATACTTGGTGCCTTTGTCCTAAAGGGTGAACCTCTTGCTTGGGGTCTATCTATGCGCGGTTTCTGTGCCTCAATAGATGGCGTGATTACTGTGGGTGTTGCCGACAACTCGCCACTCTTTGAGGAGGCTATTAATAGGGGTGGCTACTTCTTCCGTCAGTACCCCTTGGTTGATAACGGTAAGTTTGTTGCCAACGAGCCTAAAAATAAATCGGTGCGTCGTGCAATCTGCGAGCGCAATGGTGAGATTTTTATGGTCGAGAGTTTGACAAAGGAGTCTTTCCACGACTTTACGCAGGCACTCGTAGATCTTGGTGTGGATAATGCAGTAAATCTTGCAGGTAGCGAGGCTTATGGATGGGCTGTTGACCGAAATGGTGAAAAGCATGAGTTTGGAACGCCCAACTTCTACAAGGGTCGTGGCAAGACGCCTAAAAATATAAACTATATCGTCTGGAGGGTCGCAGAGAGCGAGATAGAGCAGGTCGCCGAATAGTAGCAAATTGCACTCCCAAACGCAATTCATACACTCCAATATATGTTTCATACAGCCGAGCCGAAAAGGTTCGGCTGTGTTGTTTTTTCGTTGCATATTTGCATAGTGACAAACAATAAAATCAACATATCTATGAAACATTATTTTACAAAATTTGCTGTCATTAGCCTCCTGCTATTGATGGCTACAGCCTGCACCGCAACTCAGGGCGGTAGTAGTGCCAAACGGGAGAAGGCGGAGTCGACAAACGCAATCTATCATTGGAAGGGTGTGTTTAGTCCCACCGCTGAGGAGTATGCATTTATGCAGGATCATGAGATTGGTCGCCTCTATATCCGCTTTTTCGATATCGCTGCCGAGTATGACAATGTTAATCAGCGCATGGAGGCTGTGCCCATTGCCACTACGCGCTTCGATGGTGGTATCCCCTATGGCGTTGAGGTCATCCCTGTTACATACATTACGTTGGATGGCCTTAGGCAGATGACAGATAGGGAGAGCTACTATGCGAGCATAATCGTTGAGCGCATGCTTGCCATGGCATCATACAACGAACTTGGCGAGATTAGGGAGATACAACTCGACTGCGACTGGACGGAGAGCACGCGTAATACCTTTTTTGAGCTATGTGAGTATATCATGGAGGAGTGCCACCAGCGTGACATGAAACTCAGTGTAACGGTGCGTCTGCACCAGATTAATCAAGCAGCACCCTCTGCCGATAGGGGTGTGTTGATGCTCTATAATACGGGTAACCTACGCAATCCACAGACTGAAAATTCGATACTCAATCTCAGCGACGTAGAGCCCTACCTCAAGCGTTGTAACTATCCCTTACCTTTGGACTATGCCTATCCTACATATGGTTGGGGTGTGGTTTTCAATAATGGGCGTTTCAGCCATCTTGTTACAGACTATGAGAGTGTCACGCTTGGCGAAGGTGAGACTATGCGTGTGGAGCGTACCTCTGTAGATGAGATATTGTCGGTCAAGGCGCGCGTGGAAAGGGCCTTCGGTAAGCCATATCAGTCAAATATAATCTATCATCTCGATTCAAGACAACTTAACAACTACACTGACGATGAAATCAATGAAATATTTGCTTGCAATTAGTCTTGCTATACTTCCAATTTTGGCAGATGCCTGCTGGGACCCTAGCACTATATATAACAGCTCCTCGCTCTTCCGTCTCGACGAGGATAAGGAGTATACTCGCTCGATGCGTGAGGCCAATTGCCGCGAGTGGCAGATGATGACGGATGTAAACATCCCGATTGAGGACATTGAATATGTCGTATACAAGATGTCTGTAGATGAATATGAGGCATTTTGTGCACAGCAGGAGTGTATGCTGGATAACGCTTTTGCACAGTGGATAAAGCGTAACAATCCAGAGATAGTGGAGTTCCTGCTTCTTGCCAAGCGCAACGAGGAGATACGTTTCAGATATAGTTCGAAATGGTACTATCCAACGATGAAGGTGGGTGGTCCGATGACTCTCGAAGATGTTGTGGAGTACTCTCTTAATGCTGATGAGGGTGCTCTCCGTGAGCGTTACCTCTTGCAGGCGCTGCGTGCGCTGAATACGTTGGGTCGCTACCAGGAGTGTTTAGATTTGTGGCACACTGAGATATCGTTATTACCCGAGGATAATCTTATGCGCCAGCATATGCTTCCACTTGTGGCGAGTGCATACTATCACACTGGGGATATCGAAAAGGCTATGGAGTTCTACGCATCGTTTGGCGATGTTAGTTCAATGTACTATATAGCGAAACTCGAGGATAGGAAGTTGACAAAGTTTGATATTATCGAATATAGCTATCGTGGTGGTGCAAAATTGGCCCATTTCCAGAAGCATATCAAAAATATGGTAGTAGGTGCCGAGACATATCCAAATGTTGTTGAGGAGGGTGATAGACCCGTAGTTAGCGAGGATCTTATTGCACTTCGAGACCTCGCTGTTGCGGCGGGTAACGATGCAAAATGTGCCGACCGTGCCGAGTGGCTCTATATCGCCGCTTACATATATTCGCAGCAGGGGTTGTATGCTCAGGCGCAGAATCTTATTGCTAAGGCTGAGCGCCTCCCACTATCCGCTACCCTCAAGGACTCTATCAAGGTGCTTAGCATATATATCGAGGCGCAAACAACGACGTGTGATGCCTCGTATGACGCGCGCCTCTACGACCATATTATGTGGTTAGAGATGAAGGTTAAGCAGGATGTAGAGGATAATAGAATCTTCTCATGGTATCTCTGGGATAACTTCTCGTACTCTTATTGGTACAGTGCGCTATCTCGAATATGTAACAATGCCTTAGCGCCTCGTTACATGGCGAAGGGTGATACCTCGCGTGCCTTGCAATTGATGAACTACACCGAAAATTTCAGGTATAGTGTGGTGCCATATATCGAGTACTATTATTCTACCAATGACGACTTCTATACAACCATTCATAGTGTTGGTGATTATCGCCGCAATAGTGATGCGTTCAACTATCTGGACTATTCAAATAGGTTCTTCAATACCATCGATAAGCAGACTCCCGACATAGCAATAGCCTATATAGGTCGTGTGAAGAACCCTGTGTCAAAGTTGGATACACACCTTAACAGTATTGGCTACACCTCGAACGACTATCTCTACGATATTGTGGGCACGCTCTGTTTGCGATATATGCGTTATGAGGAGGCAGCCTACTATCTATCGCTTGTGAGCCTCGAGTATGAGGATATGCTCAATTTGAGCCTCACCCGCGATCCCTTTGTTGCACTTAATGAGGAGTGTGACGACTTCAAGGATTTCCGCTATCGCTTTGCTTCAACTATGGTATCATTGGAGCAGGGTATAGAGAGCGCTACAGATCCCAATCGTCGTGCGCAGATGCTCCTACGCTATGGTATAGGCATGGCTAACTCTGTGAAGAACTGCTGGTCCTTGACGCACTATGGTCGTAGTTGTACCAATCCGTGGGATGATGATCCTATTACGCAGGAGGTGAGCACGCGCGGTATTAACTGCATAAACGAGGCACTCTGCACGTTTACCAATGATGAGCATATTGCACAGGCGCACTATGCCTTAGGCCACTTCCGTACTGTAGCGGTTGAATATGGCTATACCGAGGCTGGTGCCTATGTTAAACGCCACTGCGACAACTATGTAGACTATGTCGCACCGTTGTTTAGGTCCAACAGTTAACATGTGGTTTAGAGCCTTGTTATAAATATGGAGAGTGAATAAAAAGTGTATTTTGTCGTTACGCTTGCCCTCAAAATGCTCATTTACGCTTTAGTAAACTCCGCTTTTTCGGGCTTCGCAAGCCTAAAACTACATCTTTTTATTCACTCTCTTATGTTATTATGGAGGCTG